>NZ_BAAAXZ010000127.1:0-22569 GCF_039535865.1 Streptomyces thioluteus | reverse complement strand
TGACCGCTGACCGATTCCACCGAGCCCTCGCGAGCCTGCGCGGGCTGGCCGTGGGCGACGCCCTCGGCTCCCAGTTCTTCGTCCCCGCCAACTACACCGGCCTCCAGCGCCGCGAGGTGCCCGCGGCTCCCTGGCAGTGGACCGACGACACCGAGATGGCCTGCTCCGTGCTGGCCGTCCTCGCGGGCCACGGCCGCGTCGACCAGGACGTCCTGGCGCGGTCTGTTCGCGGAGCACCACGACTTCGACCGGGGCTACGGCCCCACCGTGAACCGCATGCTGCGGCTGATCAGGGAGGGCGGCGACTGGCGGGAGCTGGCGGCCTCGGTGTTCCAGGGGCAGGGGTCCTGGGGCAACGGCGCGGCCATGCGCATCGCCCCGCTGGGCGCCTGGTATGCGGACGACCCCGAGCAGGCCACCCACCAGGCCGAGATCTCGGCCTACATCACGCACCAGCACCGTGAGGCCGTGGCCGGCGCCATGGCCGTGGCCGCCGCCGCGGCGATCGCGGCCGAGGCGGACGGGGGCGCCGGTCACCGGCGAGACACTGCTGGACGGCGTGATCGCGCTCGTCCCGCGCAGCGCGGTGCAGGCCGGGCTGCGCCGCGCCCGCGACATGCTCGACTACGGCGACGCGAACACCGTCGCCGCCGTCCTCGGCTGCGGCCGCCGGACGAGCGCGCACGACACGGTGGCCGTTCGCCCTGTGGTCCGCCGCCCGTCATCTGGGCTCCTTCGAGGCCGGGTTCTGGGTGACGGCGCAGGTGGGCGGCGACGTGGACACCACCTGCGCCATCGTCGGCGGAGTGGTCGCGGCCGCCGGCCGGGGCGCGCCGCCCGCCGCGTGGCCTGCGCGACACGGAGCAGCTGCCCGGCTGGCTCCCGGACGTCCCGCGCTGAACAGGGTCCCCGAAGAGGGGGGCGGGGAGCCGCGCGCGGCTTCCGGGGCGTACCCTTGCTGGCGCCATGCCCTACCAACCGCCCACCCCACAGCGTCGAGCGCTCCCTGCGAGCGACGACGGGAGCCAAGGTCGTCGCCGGAGTGGACGAGGTCGGCCGGGGCGCCTGGGCCGGGCCGGTCACGGTGTGCGCGGCCGTCACGGGTCTGCGCCGGCCGCCGGAAGGGCTCACCGACTCCAAACTGCTCACCCCCAAGCGGCGCCTCGTGCTCGCCCGGCAGCTGGAGACCTGGGTCACCGCCTACGCCCTGGGCGAAGCCTCCCCCGAGGAGATCGACGCCCAGGGGATGACGGCGGCGCTCCGGCTGGCGGCCACCCGCGCGCTGGACGCCCTGCCGGTGCGGCCGGACGCGGTGATCCTCGACGGCAAGCACGACTACCTCGGTGATCCCTGGAAGGTCCGCACGGTCATCAAGGGTGACCAGTCCTGTGTGGCGGTGGCCGCGGCATCGGTGATCGCCAAGGTGCGGCGCGACAAGCTGATGGCCGAACTGGGCGACGGGCACGCCGACTTCGGGTTCCCCGACAACGCGCGGGTACCCCTCGCCGGTGCACCGCGCCGCCCTGGAGCGGCGTGGGGCCCACGCCGTACCCACCGCTTGTCGTGGGCCTACCTCGACGCGCTGCCCCAGTGGCAGCACCTCAAGCGGCCACGCCTCGTCCCCGAAGGACAGGCGGCCCGTGAGAACGCTTTGGAGGCCGGTGGTCAGCTCGGTTTCGACTTCTGACCCCTCCTGACCGCCCAAAGCACCACCCGCCGACGCGACTCGCACCGGCGTTTGATAGACATCAACCCATGCCTCTCATCCCCGAGGAGCCTCAGATTCACGAGAGTGTCCCGGGTCCCCGCACCGTGCCGGCCGCCGGCCGCACCGCGCCGACCCCCCGACCCGTTCCTGGTCCCCGTCCGGCGGCTCCCCGCCCCGGCAACCCCGGTGCGCGCCCGGGTGCCGGCGCCTCCGGCCCCGCGCGCCGCGCACGGGCCCGAGGCCGCCGCACCCGCCTCCGCTCCGCAGATCCAGCTGATCCCCGCCTCGGCGGAGGGTGCTCTGGACGCCGCGGACGAGGCCGTCGACCTGCTGCTCGACAGCGGCCGTGCCCCCGGCGAGGTCCTGGTGCTCACCACCGGCGACCCGCACCCCTGGGCCGCGCACGAGCTGTCCTTCGGCGAGGCGTCCTACTGGGCGCAGCAGGACGCTGCGGACGACGTCTTCTACGCCGACGCCGCGGCGGACCGGCTGGCCGACCGTGCGGTCGTGGTCGTCGCCGTCAACGGCGGCGCGGACGCCGAGGTGGCCCGGACGCTGCCCGCGGCGCTGACGCGAGCGGGTGCCCTGCTGGTCGTCTGCGGCGACCCGCAGCGGGTCAACGCCCTGATATCCGTGGGCGTCTGACGGTCGTCCCGCACGGCGGCGCCCCCACGGGCGCATGGCCCGCGGGGGCGCTCCAGCGGGCCCCCGGGCCGGGCCGTGCCCGGCGGTGCGTCCACCGCGCCGCGGCGCGGCGGTGCAGGGCGGGTTCCGGACAGTGGGTGTCCAGGGGCACGGCTGGGCGTGCGGCCGATCGCGGGCGCCGTCCGCTGCGCCCTTCGCCGAGGATTCGCCAGCCCGCTCCCGTCAGCGTGATGTAGGCGCCGCAACGCAGCCCGTGCAGGGTGCAGGCGTCGCGCAGCCCCCACATCCAGGCGCCGTCCTCCTGGGTCCAACGGCCGTCCCCCTCACGGCAGTAGAGCAGCACGGCCGTCCGTACGGGCGAGCGTCTGCGCAGGTCGTGCGGGATCACCCGGCGCAGCTGGGCGAGGAGTTCGTTGCGCAGCTCCCACCCGTCGGGCGCGTGGGCCCGACGGGTGGTGAAGGAGGCGCTGGCCGCCAGCCGTTCGTCGGGACCGAGGACGGCGACCACGGCCGTGGTCGGTGTCGGCAGGTGCCGGGCGTGCAGCCCGGTGACGACCTCACGGGGGTTGCGCAGCAAGGGAATTCCGGCGGCGGCCCACTCGGCGGGCTCGAGCAGCCGACCGGGACGCGGAGCCGGGCCGGTGGCCCGGGGCGGAGCGGGACCGAAGGCCATGGTTCTCCCTTCGTCTGCGCCCCCGGCGGGTTCCGCACGGGGAATCGGCAACGAGGAACAGGAGACGGCAGCCCGGCGTGCCGTGAACAGGCGGGAGCGGGGAGCCGGTTCAATTCTCGCGGCCCCGCCCGCCGTACGGCAACGATCAATTGACGCCACTGACCGGTATCCGGCGGTCCGCATCCCGCCTGCCGTAGCCCCGTCCCGTTTCTCCCGCCCCTTCCGGGTCAGCCCTGTACGGCCAGCACCAGGGGGAACACCTGGGCGGCGCCGGCCCGCCGCAGCAGCCGCGCGCGGCCACGGCCAGCGTCCCAGCCGGTCTCCGTCAGATCGTCCACGAGCAGCACCGGCCCGTCCGCCGCGGCCAGCGCCGAGGCGATGGGCGGGCGGCACGGCCAGCGCGCCGTCCAGCGCGCGCAGCCGCTGGGCGCTGTTGCTGCGCGGCACTCCGGCGTCCGCCGCCTCGGCGCGGTACTCCCACGGAGCCGAGCAGGGGCATGCGCCCCACCGACGCGATGTGTTCGCCGAGCGAGCGGATCAACTGCGGCCTGGTGCGGGAGTCCACGGTGACGACGCCCACCGGCCGGGCGGGGGCTTCCGGAGCGCCGGAGGCCCAACCGCCGGGCCCCCGGGCCCAGTCGGCGAGCACGGAGACCACCGCGGCCGCCACGTCGTCCGGAATCCGGCCGTCCGGCGTGTGCGGTGCGAGCAGGGGACGGAGCCGGTTCCCCCAGCCGATGTCGGAGAGACGGCCCAGCGCGCGGCCGGGAGAGGCCTGGTCACCGGGCGGGATGCGGCCCTTGAGGTCCACCCCGACCGCGGCCATGCCCGTGGGCCACATCCGGCGCGGCTCGACCTCGACCCCCCGGCCGGCCCAGCTCGCCGCGGGAGGACTCGAGCGCCTCCTGCGAGACCCCGGTGGCGAAGCGCGGGCCCGCGCAGTTGTCGCAGCGGCCGCAAGGGGCCGCCTGCTCGTCGTCCAGCTGCCGCCGCAGGAACTCCATCCGGCACTGCGTCGTCGTGGCGTAGTCGCGCATGGCCTGCTGCTCGGCCGCCCGCTGCCGGGCCACCCAGGCGTAGCGCTCGGCGTCGTACGCCCATGGCCGGCCCGTGGCGGTCCAGCCGCCGCGCACCCGGTGGACGGCGCCGTCCACGTCGAGCACCTTGAGCATGGTCTCCAGCCGGGAGCGGCGCAGCTCGACGAGCGGCTCCAGGGCGGGCAGCGAGAGCGGGCGGTCCGCGGCGGCCAGCACGTCCAGCGTGCGGCGCACCTGCCCCTCGGGCGGGAAGGCCAGCGACGCGAAGTACGTCCAGATCGCCTCGTCCTCACGGCCGGGGAGCAGCAGGACCTCCGCGTGCTCCACGCCGCGACCGGCGCGGCCCACCTGCTGGTAGTAGGCGATGGGGGAGGAGGGCGAGCCCAGGTGGACGACGAAGCCCAGGTCGGGCTTGTCGAAGCCCATGCCGAGGGCGGACGTCGCGACCAGGGCCTTGACGCGGTTGGCGAGCAGATCCTCCTCCGCCTGCTGGCGGTCGGCGTTCTCCGTCTTGCCGGTGTACGCGGTGACGGTGTGCCCGCGGCGGCGCAGGAACGCCGTCACCTCCTCGGCGGCGGCGACGGTCAGGGTGTAGATGATCCCGGAGCCGGGCAGCTCGGCGAGGTGGTCGGCGAGCCAGGCCAGCCGGTGGGCGGCGTCCGGGAGGCTGAGGACGCCGAGGCTCAGGCTCTCCCGGTCCAGCGGCCCGCGCAGCACGAGCGCCCGGTCCGTGCCCTCGCCCGTGCCCAGCTGCTCGGCGACGTCGGCGGTGACGCGGGCGTTGGCCGTCGCGGTGGTGGCGAGCACGGGGACGCCCGGGGGCAGGTCGGCGAGCATCGTCCGCAGCCGGCGGTAGTCGGGACGGAAGTCGTGGCCCCAGTCGGAGATGCAGTGGGCCTCGTCCACGACCAGGAGGCCCGTGGCGGCCGCGAGCTTGGGCAGGACGTTGTCGCGGAAGTCCGGGTTGTTCAGCCGCTCCGGCGAGACGAGCAGCACGTCCACCTCGCCGGCGGCGACCTCGGCCTGCACGGTGTCCCACTCCTCGCTGTTGGAGGAGTTGAATCGTGCGCGCGTGGATGCCGGCCCGGGCCGCCGCCTCCACCTGGTTGCGCATCAGCGCGAGCAGCGGGGAGACGATCACGGTGGGGCCGCTGCCGCGCGCTCGCGCAGCAGCGCGGTGGCGACGAAGTACACCGCGGACTTGCCCCACCCGGTGCGCTGGACGACCAGGGCGCGGCGGTGGTCGGCCACCAGGGCCTCGATCGCCCGCCACTGGTCCTCGCGCAGCACGGCGGTGCCGGTGGTGTCGCCCACGAGACGGGCGAGGACTGCGTCGGCGGCGGTGCGGAGGGCTTCGTTGCTCATGGCCCTATGCAACACGAGGCCACTGACAACGCGCGAATGAAGGGGTGAAGGGGCCCGTTGTCCACAGGGATTCGTAGGACAATATCCGCGATATCCACAGGCCTGGTGGGCGCCCGCGCACCTGCGGGACTCTCGGGCCATGGCCCACCACAAACGAATCAGCCGGCCCCTCGCCCCTGCCGTCCTCCGCCTGGGGACCGCCGGCGGAAACCCACGTCACGCTGCGCACCCCGGCCGAACTGGCCGACGCGCTCCCGTACCTGCTCGGCTTCCACCCCGACGACAGCATCGTCATGATGGCGCTCCACGGCGAGCGCAAGCGCTTCGGGGGCCGGATCAGGCTCGGCATCCCGGCGGATCCCCGGGAATGGCCCTTCGTCTCCGACCAGCTCGCCCGCACCCTCGTCGCCGCCGGCACGAAGCGCGGCACCGCACCGGACGGGATCGTCCTCTACCTCTGCCAGGACCCCGCGGAGGGGGAGACGGGCCAGGCCGTCCTGGAGCGGCTGCGGCCCCTCGCCCCAGCACCTGCGGATGGCCTGCGGCGGCCTCGACGTGCCGGTGTACGAGGCACTGTGCCTGTCCGGCGGCCGTTTCTGGTCGTACTGCTGCTCCGACGCCCGCTGCTGCCCGCCCGACGGTACGCCGAGGACGATGCCCGGCACCTCGGTCATGGCGGCCGCCGCGGCCTACGCGGGGGTGCGGGTCGGCGGATCCCTGCGCGAGATGGAGGCCCGCCTCGCACCGCTCGGCGGTCGGGCGGCCGAGGAGCAGCGGCACGCCCTGGACGCCGGCGCGGCCGAGCTCCTCCCGCGCATGCTCGGCGCGGAGTGCGAGACCGTGCGGCGGGAGACGCTCGACCTGGCGGAGCTGGTGCTGCGGCGCCTCGACGATGCGCCGCCCGTCGAAGCCCGTGCCGGGGCCGACGCGCGGGACGACGGCCTGGTCTCCGCCGACGAGGCGGCGGCGATCGTCCTCGGCCTCCAGGACCGCGTCGCCCGGGACCGCGCCGCCGAGTGGATGGAGGGCTCGCGGCTGCCCGCCACCCTGCGGCTGTGGCGCGCGCGCTCGCCCGCCGCTGCGTACCGCCCTACTCGGAGCACGCCGCCGCGCCGCTGACCCTGGCGGGCTGGGTCGCCTGGGCCTCCGGCGAGCACGCCGAGGCGAAGATCACTCTCGGCCGGGCGCTGACCGCCGACCCCGACTACCTCTTCGCCCCAACTCCTCCACCACGCCTGCAACGAGGGCCTCGATCCGGAGGCACTGCGCAACTGCCTGCGCCAGGAGCGGGCCGACCGGGCAGTCCTCGACGCCGCCCGCGCCGCCGCGGAGGGGCGCGCCCGGCCGGACGACGGGCCCGCGACGGGGGGACGGACCGGGTCGGACGGCGGCGCCCGGTCCCCGGCGCCGCAAGCAGCAGGGCGACACCGCCCGTCCGGGCCCGGCGCGCGGCACGGCGACGGGCGGACCGGAAGGGAAGCCGCGCACCCGACGGCAGCCGGGGCGGCGCGCGGCCCGCGACCGGAAGTGACCCACGACCGAAAGTGACCGGGGACACGTCCGGGCCTCCGTGACCTCGGCGGCGCCCGTGCCGTTCACCTGAGTGGCCCTCGTCCGTAACCGTCGTCCCGGCCCGTGACCTCCACAGGGAGCGCAGACCCGTGCAAGGCACCGCCACCCACACCCCGTCCGTTCCCCGCCCCGCGGCGTCCCGGCGTCCCGGCCCCGCCCGCCCCCCGGGCCCGCAGCCGGTGCACGCCGCGCTGATCTGCGTCGCCCTGCCCGCCCTCGCGATCTCCGGGGAGCAGGGACAGCTCACCGGCCAGGGCCTCGACGGTTTTCTACCGGAACGGGCGGCGCCTGCTGGCGCGTTGCGTGATCAGAGTGGACGGCGTCGAACCGGTGCCCCTCCAGGGGCGGCTGACGGACGCGGGCCGGGCCCGTTTCGTCGGCACGGTGCGCACCGCCGCCGACGAGGGACCCGACCCGGCCGTCACCGTGGAGCGGCTCCGCGACGCCGAGGGCGTCGAGCGCATCACGCTGCGCAGCGCTGCCGCCCGCGAGACCAGGCTCGGGGTCGAGGTCTCCCTCGGGACCGACCTCGCCGAGCTGGGCGCCGTCGCCGCGGGCGCCGCGGCCCCCGAGCTCCCCGCCGCCGTGCACGCCTCCGGCCTGCGCTGGTCGGCCCCCGGCCTGGACGCGGTGGTGACGGCCGACCCGGCTCCCGACGACGCCCTGGCCTCGGCGGGACTGCTGTGCTGGGAGATACGGCTGCCCCCCGGCGGCACGCGGAGCATCGAGCTCCGCGTCAGGCCGGACGCACCCGGCAGGCCGCTCCCCGTCCCCGGCCCCGCCGCCCGTGGCGGTGCTCCCTGGGGCGACGCCCAGGCGGAGGGTGACGACGCCCGGGCCGCCGCCCTGTTCGCCACCGCCCTCGACGATCTGCGCGCCCTCCTCGTGCGCGACCGGCAGATCCCGGGCGACGTCCACCTCGCCGCCGGCGTCCCCTGGCGCTGCGGCCATCTCGCCCCCGCCGAGGCCCTGTGGGCGGCACGGATGACGCTGCCCCTCGGCGTGCGGCTCGCCGCGGGGACGCTGCGCACCGTCGCCCGCACCCAGCTCTCCGGCCCCGACCGGGGCCGCGTCCCCGGTGCCCTGCGGCACTCCGGAGCCCATCTGCCCCCGGGCTGCACGGGCGTCGAAGCGACGCTCCTGTTCCCGGCGGTGCTCGCCGAGGCGTGGCGGTGGGGCCTGCCCGGCCAGGAGCTGGAGCCGCTGCTCCCCGCCGCGGAGCGGTGCCTGGCCTGGCTGCGCACGGCGGTCGGCGAGGACGGCTATCTCGCCGACCCCCACCCCGGCGGGCCGTACCGCTGCGAGGTCCAGGCCCATGCCCACCGGGCGGCCCTGCTCGGTGCCGACCTGCTGGAGGCCCACGGCCGCCCCGGAGCCCGCGAGTGGCGGGACTGGGCGGCGGACCTCCGGCGCCGCTTCCGCGACGACTTCTGGGTCGAGGACCGCGGCGGCGGCCGCCCGGCGGCCGCCCTCGCCCCCGACGGGCGGCCTATACCGCACCTGGGGTGTGCCGCCGCCCATCTGCTCGATACCGGCCTGACCGCGGCGGGCGCCTTCGCCCCCGGCTTGCTGGACCGCGTGCGTACCGAGCAGCTCGCGCGGCTCCTCGGCAGCCCGCCCCTCGACTCCGGCTGGGGCCTGCGCAGCCTGGGTACGAAGGAGCCCGGCCCACAACCCGTTCGGGCACCGCGGCGGAGCCGTGCGCGTCCACGAGACGGCCGTGGCCGTGGCCGGGCTCGCGGCCGCCGGATTCGAGCGGGAGGCGGGCGCCCTGGCACGCGGAGTGCTCGACGCCGCCGAGACCTTCGGCCACCGGCTGCCGGAGATGTATGCGGGCGAGCAGCGCACCGCGGGGAGCTCCCCGCTGCCGCACCCGGCGGCCTGCCGGCCCGCGGCCGTGGCGGCCGCGGGTGCGGTCCAGCTGCTGACCGCCTTCGCCGGCGTGCGCCCGGACGTCCCGGCCGGCGGGGTGACCGTCCGCCCGCCCGGCTCGGCGCCGCTCGGCGCCCTGCGGTTCACGGGGCTGAGCGTGGCCGGGCGGCCGTTCGCCGTGCGGATCAGCAGACTCGGCCTCGGCATGGTCGAGGAGGCCGCCGACGGTCTCCAACTGGGGGTGTGAGCGCATGCGCACCGGACTCCCCGGAGACCTGCCGCCGCCCGTGGCCGTCGATGGACAAGAACCTGATTATCGTCAGGCAGACGACTATGATCGCGTCATGCCCTACGACCCGTCGGCCTTCCCGCCCTTCGCCGTCACCGTCGACCTGGTCGTGCTCACCGTACGCCGCCATGCCCTGTGCGCACTGGCCGTACGCCGTGGCGAACCCCCCTTCCAGGGCCGGTGGGCGCTGCCGGGCGGGTTCGTCCGGGGCGACGAGGACCTGGCGACGGCCGCCGCCCGGGAGCTGGCCGAGGAGACCGGGCTGCACGTCCACGACCCGGCCTGCCCGGCGCCCGCCAACGCCGCGCACCTCGAACAGCTCGCCACCTACGGCGATCCCCGGCGCGACCCCCGCATGCGCGTGGTCAGCGTGGCGCACCTCGCGCTCGCCCCCGACCTGCCGGCCCCGCGCGCCGGCGGCGACGCGCACAGCGTCCGCTGGGCCCCCGTGGAGGACCTGCTGGGGCAGGACGGCGAGGAGGCCGCCCCCCTCGCCTTCGACCATGCCCGCATCCTCGCCGACGGGGTGGAGCGCGCCCGCTCCAAGATCGAGTACTCCTCCCTGGCCACCGCCTTCTGCCCCCAGGAGTTCACCGTCGGGGAGCTGCGCCGGGTCTACGAGGCGGTCTGGGGCGTGGCCCTCGACCCCCGCAACTTCCACCGCAAGGTCACCGGCACCCCGGGCTTCCTGGTGCCCACCGGTGGCACGACGACACGCCAGGGCGGCCGCCCGGCCCAGCTCTTCCGGGCCGGCGGGGCCACCCTGCTGAACCCGCCCATGCTGCGCCCCGAGGCGTAGCCGCCGACCCGCCCACGAGGGGGCGGGACACGACCCTCCGGTGCGCCATGTTCCGCAGCAAATAGGACATATCGGGTTACCGTGCTGCGGAACGTCCCCCGTTCCCGCGCACCCCACGACGCCCGCGCGGGATGCCCACGCCCCGCGAGGGAAGTCATGATCCAGGCCATCGGACTGACCAGCGTCCCCCCGTCGCAACCGCCCTCCCGCCGTCGACGACCTCACCTTCGAGGCCCGCCCCGGGCGAGTCACCGTCCTTCTCGGCGAGTCCGGGGCGGGCAAGACCAGCGCCCTGCGTCTGATGCTCCGCCTCGACCCCGGCCGCGGCATCGCGCTCTTCCGCGGCCGCAGCCTCGACCGCGTCGCCCACCCGGTCCGCGAGGTGGGCGTACTGCTCGGCGACGTCCCCGGCCACCCCGCCCGAACCGCCCGCGGCCATCTGCGCATGCTCGGCGCGGCGGCCGGCGTCCCGCCCGGGCGCGCGGACGAGGTGCTGGGACGTCGTCGGACTCAGCGGTCTGGCCGACCAGCGCATCGGCGACTTCTCCCATGGCATGGACCGCCGCCTCGGCCTCGCCGCGGCCCTGCTCGGCGACCCCCACACCCTCGTGCTCGACGAACCGGCCGCCGGCCTGTCCCCGCGGGAGACCTCCTGGCTGCACGGTCTCCTGCGCGGCTACGCGGACCAGGGCGGCGCCGTCCTCGTCACCTCGTCCTCGCCCGGGGAAGCGGCGCGCCTGGGCGACCAGGTCGTCACCATCCACCGCGGCCGCCTGGTCGCCGACCAGGAGGCCACCGTCTTCGCCCGGGCCCGGCTGCGGCCCAAGGTCGCCGTCCAGTCACCGTCGGCCGCCCGCCTCGCGCACGTCATCGCGGCGGAGTCCGAGAGCGCCGATCCGTCCCCCGACGCCCCTCCTGTGGAGGTCGTGCACGACGGCGGCAGCATGCTGTCCGTCTACGGCCGCAGCTGCGCCGCGGTCGGGGAGACGGCCCACCGGCACGGCATTCTGGTGCACCGGCTCGCCGAGGAGACCGACCCCGCCCCCTTGCCCCCGCTCCAGCGCGCCGACGGCCGACGTCCGGCCGACGCCGATCCCGAGTCAGACGCGGCCGACGATCAGCAAGCGCAGGGACCGCTCGCCCGCATCCAGCCGCCCCTCCCCGCCCCCGCACCGGTCTGGCCGCTCCGCTACGAGCTGCGCCGTGCCGTCGGCGTGCGGACGGGATGGATCGTGGTGGCCTCCTCGCTCCTGCTCTCGCTGGTCGCCTCGGTGCTCCTGGCCCGTGCCGGGGCCCCGGTCCTCAGCCTGCTCGCGGGCTGGCCCGCCCCGCTCCCGCTGCCTCCCGCCGCCCTCGGCGCCGGTGTGCTCGGGGCACTCGCCTTCGGCCAGGAGTTCCGCTATCCCGCGCTGGCCCCCGATGTGGGCAGCGTGCCGCGCCGCCTGGCCCTGCTGGGCGGCAAGCTCGTCGTCACGGCTGCCGCCGCGCTACTGCTGGCGTTCTCCTCGGTGGCCCTGGGCGCCGGGGCGGTGCGACTGCTCTTCGGTGGCGCGGTGACCGTCTTCCCGGCGGCCTGGGGCACGGCCCTCGTCGGCTGGGCCGCGCTCACGCTCGGCTGCGCCTGGGCCGGGCTGCTCGCGGCGGGCCTGTTCCGCTCGACCGTCCTGGGGCTGATGGCGGTGCTGATCGTCCCGGCACTGGTGGTGCCGGTGGTGAGCGCCGCTTTGGCCCGGCCCGCCGCCCGGTCCCTCGCGGGGCTCCCCGAGCGCCTGCGTTCCACGGCTCTGCTGCAGTGGCCGGCCGGCGTCGACGAGGGACTCTCGACGGCGCTGCGGGTGATCTCCCAGCCCGTCGGCTGGGCGCTGGTCCTCTCGCTCACCGGGCTGCTCGCGGCGTACGTCCTCACGCTGCTGCGGGGGCGGCCGCGCTGAGGCTGTGCTAATGCGGAAGAGGGGCCTGCCCGGCGCGTCGCGCCGACAGGACGTCCACGCAGAGTGACAATCCGTTCGTCGGGCGAGAGGGAAAGATGGTCGTCATGAGCCGGGGATATAGCCGAGGGTGTCCCTCCGCCGGAGGCGCCAGGGGGCGCGCAACCGTTGCTCTGCGTACTTGTTCAACTCCGGAGGGTGCCCGATTGTGTCCGTTTGGGCGTCAATTGTGAGGTAATGGGCGATCACCCTTTCGTGTGCTTTTCACCAAAGACCTCAAGGCCCGTCGACCCGTCGCCGACAAAGGAAGCGTGAGTACCCTTGCGCACACCATGATGACCGCGGCTCGCCCCGCCGACTCCGGCCTGACGGGCCCGGGCGAGCTCGACCGATACTCCTACGCAGAGGCCCCCGGGGCCGACCGCGGCCCCGCACACGCCTGGGACGGCGACGCGGAGCTGGGGCGCGCCGGGCGCCGGGCGGCCGGCAGCCGCGGCCGGGGGCTGCACGGCCAGCTCGTACAGCAGCTGGGGCAGATGATCGTCTCCGGCGACCTCGGCGCCGACCGCCCGCTCGTCCCCGAGGAGATCGGGCAGCGCTTCGAAGTCTCCCGCACCGTCGTCCGCGAGTCGCTGCGCGTCCTCGAGGCCAAGGGCCTGGTCAGTGCCCGTCCCAACGTCGGCACCCGGGTCCGCCCGGTCAGCGACTGGAACCTCCTCGACCCGGACATCATCGAGTGGCGGGCCTTCGGTCCCCAACGCGACGACCAGCGCCGGGAGCTGTGCGAGCTGCGCTGGATCATCGAGCCGCTGGCCGCCCGGCTGGCCGCGGGGCACGGTCGCGAGGACGTCCAGCAGCGGCTCGCCGACATGGCGGAGATCATGGGGCACGCCCTGGCGCAGGGTGACTCGCTCACCTTCTCCCGCGCGGACGCCGAGTTCCACACCCTGCTCCTCCAGGTCGCCGGCAACCGCATGCTGGAGCACCTCTCGGGCATCGTGTCCGCCGCCCTGCACGTCTCGGGCGCGTCGGCCGGCGGCTGTGACCGGCCCACCGACGCCGGTGTGGGGCACCACCTGCGGATCGTCGACGCCGTCGGTGCCGGCGACGCCGCCGCCGCGGAGTCGGCGATGCGCCAACTCCTCGTCTCCCACCCGGAGGTCGAGCGCGTGGTGCCCGCCCCCCGCGAGCACTGACCGCGGGGGCGGGGCCGTACGGACAGGGAGGTACGCGCGGGACTGCTCGTCCGCCCCGCGCGTACGGCCGTGCGCCCCGGGCCGAACGGCCGCGGAGGGCGCGCGTGGGCGGCGAATGCGCCGCCGGTCTTGGGGTGTGCTGCGGAGAGGCGCAGCAATCCGCCCGGTTCCATGGGTTTTCAACCCATATGTGGTGTGACTCGGGCCACGGGGATTGGGCGTAACGCTCCTTGAGGCAGCGCGATGACTAAAGAGGTGGTGGCTGCGGAGGGAATACAGGCCTCGTTCGAGGCGCTGTGTTGCACCGCACTATCGCCCGCGCCGTCGGTTCATCCTTGCCGGCGGTCGTCGGCTCCGGTCCGCAGCGGACGGAGCCGGAAGCCGTTTCCATCGTTCCGAGAGGTTGTTCGTGTCGGCCAGCACATCCCGTACGCTCCCGCCGGAGATCGCCGAATCCGAGTCTCTGATGGCGCTCATCGAGCAGGGAAAGGCCGAGGGGCAGATCGCCGGCGACGACGTGCGTCGGGCCTTCGAGGCTGACCAGATTCCGCCAACCCAGTGGAAGAACGTCCTGCGCAGCCTCAACCAGGTCCTCGACGAGGAGGGTGTGACGCTGATGGTCAGCGCGGCAGAGGCGCCCAAGCGCACCCGCAAGAGCGTCGCAGCGAAAAGCCCGGCGAAGCGCACCGCCACCAAGGCCGTCTCCTCCAAGACGGTGACGTCCCGGCAGACCTCCACCGCGGCCGCCTCCTCCGCGGCGGGCGGCTACGGGGACGAGTCGGGCGACGAGGCCGTGGCGCCCGCCAAGAAGGCCGCCGCCAAGAAGACGGCCGCGAAGAAGACGGTGGCCAAGAAGGCCACCGCCAAGAAGGCGACGGCCAAGAAGGCCACCGCCAAGAAGGACTCCGACGAGCTGCTCGAGGACGAGCTGGTCGAGGAGACCCCGCTCCCGGGCAAGGGCGAGGAAGAGGAGGAGACCGGCGAGAGCAAGGGCTTCGTGCTGTCCGACGAGGACGAGGACGACGCCCCCGCGCAGCAGGTCGCGGTGGCCGGTGCCACCGCCGACCCGGTCAAGGACTACCTCAAGCAGATCGGCAAGGTCCCCCTCCTCAACGCCGAGCAGGAGGTGGAGCTCGCCAAGCGCATCGAGGCGGGTCTCTTCGCCGAGGACAAGCTGGCGAACGCCGACAAGCTCGCGCCCAAGCTCAAGCGCGAGCTGGAGATCATCGCCGAGGACGGGCGCCGCGCCAAGAACCACCTGCTGGAGGCCAACCTCCGTCTGGTCGTCTCCCTGGCCAAGCGGTACACCGGCCGCGGCATGCTCTTCCTGGACCTCATCCAGGAGGGCAACCTCGGTCTGATCCGTGCGGTCGAGAAGTTCGACTACACCAAGGGCTACAAGTTCTCCACGTACGCGACCTGGTGGATCCGTCAGGCGATCACCCGCGCGATGGCCGACCAGGCCCGCACCATCCGTATCCCGGTGCACATGGTCGAGGTCATCAACAAGCTCGCCCGCGTGCAGCGCCAGATGCTCCAGGACCTGGGCCGCGAGCCCACCCCGGAGGAGCTGGCCAAGGAGCTCGACATGACCCCGGAGAAGGTCATCGAGGTCCAGAAGTACGGCCGCGAGCCGATCTCCCTCCACACCCCCCTGGGTGAGGACGGCGACAGCGAGTTCGGTGACCTCATCGAGGACTCCGAGGCGGTCGTCCCGGCCGACGCGGTCAGCTTCACGCTCCTCCAGGAGCAGCTGCACTCCGTCCTGGACACCCTGAGCGAGCGCGAGGCCGGCGTGGTCTCCATGCGCTTCGGCCTCACCGACGGCCAGCCGAAGACCCTGGACGAGATCGGCAAGGTCTACGGCGTGACGCGTGAGCGCATCCGTCAGATCGAGTCGAAGACGATGTCCAAGCTGCGACACCCGTCGCGCTCCCAGGTTCTGCGGGACTACCTGGACTGAGCAGCGGCACACGGCGACATGGCGGGGCCCGGTTCCCTCTTCGGAGGGGCCGGGCCCTGTCGCTTCCGGATGCGGGGACGGCTGCCGGGGTTGACTCTGGGTGTGCAAGGGACTCCACCGCGTCAGGAGGTCGTATGCGTGCCCTGCGCTGGTCGTCGGCCGTCGCGCTCGCCCTGCTGCTCGTGCTGCCGGGCCCGACCGCGGCCGACGGACGGCTGGTGGGCGACGGGCCGGTCGTCGTCGGCGGGCAGCCGGTCAAGACCTCGGACGTGCCCTGGGTGGTGGCTCTGGCGAGCCGCGGGCGGTTCGGTTCGACGCGGTCCGGGCAGTTCTGCGGCGGAGTCGCGGTGGCGCCCAGGACCGTGGTCACCGCCGCCCACTGCCTGACCCGCGAGGTGCTGGGCAGTGATCCCCGTGACGCGAAGGACCTGCGGGTGCTGGTGGGGCGTGACGATCTGCGCGGCGCCGAGGGCACCGAGGTGCCCGTCCAGGAGGCCTGGGCCAACCCGGGCTTCAACGTGATGACGAACGCCGGGGACATCGGCGTCGTCACCCTGGCGCAGCCGCTCCCGGCCACCCATGTGATCGGGATGGCACAACGGGGGGAGACGGTCTACGGACCGAACACCCCGGCTGTGGTCTACGGCTGGGGCGACACGGTCGGCAACGGCGCCTACTCCGAGACGCTGCACGGCTCGCCGGTGCTGGTCCTGGCGGACGAGCTGTGCGAGCAGGCCTATCCCGGAGGGGTGGAGGGTGCCTTCAACCGGGCGTCCATGCTCTGCGCGGGCTGGCCGGAGGGCGGCAGGGACGCCTGCCAGGGGGACAGTGGAGGTCCCCTGGTGGCGGGCGGACGGCTGGTCGGGATCGTCTCCTGGGGGAGTGGTTGCGCCCAGCCGGGCCGTCCCGGTGTCTATACGCGCATCTCCGCCGTTTCCAAGGCGGTCATGGCACACAGCCCGGACGCGCCGCCCGCGGGCGGGCAGGCGCCGCCTCAGGCCGCTCGGCCGGCGGTGCCGTCGTGAGGGTCGCGGAGGCGGAGGAACGCACGGGAACGGGCGGCCTCCCCCGTGGGGGCCGCCCGTCGCCGCCCGGCCGCCAAGGGCCGGGGCACGCTCGTCGTGGATGCGATGTGTCGGCGTTCCGCCGGTGGATCCGGGAGCCCGTGGGGCGGACTCAGCGGTCCTCGTCGGACGCGGAGGCCGGGACGGCCGTCAGTCGCTCCGTCTCGTCCTGTATCTCCGCGGCGATCTTCTTGAGCTCCGGCTCGAACTTGCGCCCATGGTGGGCGCAGAACAGCAGTTCACCGCCGCTCAGGAGAACGACGCGCAGGTAGGCCTGAGCGCCGCACCGGTCGCAGCGATCAGCGGCCGTCAGCGGGCTCGCGGGGGTCAGAACAGTAGTCACGTCGCCTCTTCTCTAGCTCGACGAGCTGTCGTACCAGGGTCAACATCCAACCAGGCCGAAAACGTTCCCGCTCGTGGCTTTTCCTCGAAACTTCCTTCCGAGTGAGCCGGATCTTGACGTTTGGCGGCGAATGAGCCGTATCGCGTGGGTTTACGGTTTCACATCGCTGGGGGTTTCCGTCCTCCCGGCCGGCTTGCCGGGTTGTTCTTGAGGACGTGCCCGGAGCCTAAATGGTTCATGCCTCCAAGGGAACGTGATGTGCACGTCACCCCATTGAGTCATCGAACCCTCGTTCGATGCTCGACTAGCATGGCCATTGCTGCGGGTGGCGGCACAAAGGCTCTACCGGGCCTCGGTACCCTCTGAACGGCGACCGAGCCAGCCATTGCGCCCCCAGACGGGCCAGAGAGAAATTCAGCGAGGAGCGAACCGCGTGACCGCCGATACGTCCGTGCCGTCCACTGCATTGCTGACCGGGGCAGACCGGGACGGATCCAACTACACCGCGCGGCACCTGCTCGTCCTCGAGGGACTGGAAGCCGTCCGCAAGCGTCCGGGCATGTACATCGGCTCCACGGACAGCCGCGGCCTGATGCACTGCCTCTGGGAGATCATCGACAACTCGGTCGACGAGGCCCTCGGCGGTTTCTGCGACCACATCGAGGTGATCCTCCACGACGACGGCTCCGTCGAGGTGCGCGACAACGGCCGGGGCATCCCGGTGGACGTCGAGCCCAAGACCGGGCTGTCCGGCGTCGAGGTCGTCATGACCAAGCTGCACGCCGGAGGAAAGTTCGGCGGCGGCTCCTACGCCGCCTCCGGCGGTCTGCACGGCGTCGGCGCCTCGGTCGTCAACGCGCTCTCCGCCCGGCTGGACGTGGAGGTGGACCGCAACAGCAGAACCCACGCGATCAGCTTCCGGCGCGGCGTGCCCGGCATCTTCACCGAGTCCGGTCCCGACGCCCCCTTCGACCCGGCCAACGGGCTCCTCAAAGGCAAGAAGGTGCCCAAGACCCGTACGGGCACCCGGGTCCGTTACTGGGCGGACCGGCAGATCTTCCTCAAGGACGCCAAGCTCTCCCTGGACACGCTGTACGGGCGTGCCCGGCAGACCGCCTTCCTGGTGCCGGGCCTGACGATCGTGGTCCGTGACGAGCGGGGCCTCGAGGGCACGGGCGTCAGCGAGGAGGTCTTCCGCTACGACGGGGGCATCAGTGAGTTCTGCGAGTTCCTCGCGCAGGACAAGGCCGTCTGCGACGTGCTGCGGCTCAGCGGCCAGGGCACGTTCAAGGAGACCGTCCCGGTCCTCGACGACCGCGGGCACATGACGCCCACCGAGGTCACCCGGGAGCTCGGCGTGGACATCGCGCTGCGCTGGGGCACCGGCTACGACGCCACGGTCAAGTCCTTCGTCAACATCATCGCCACCCCCAAGGGCGGCACCCACGTGGCCGGTTTCGAGCGGGCGGTCGCCAAGACCGTCAACGAGGTGCTGCGCTCGTCCAAGCTGCTGCGGGTCGCCGAGGACGACGTGGTCAAGGACGACGCCATGGAGGGGCTCACCGCGGTGGTGACCGTCCGCCTGGCGGAGCCCCAGTTCGAGGGGCAGACGAAGGAGGTCCTGGGCACCTCGGCCGCCTCCCGGATCGTGGCCAACGTGGTCGCCAAGGAGCTCAAGACGTTCCTGACCTCGACCAAGCGCGACGCCAAGCAGCAGGCGCGGGCCGTGCTGGAGAAGATCGTCGCGGCGGCCCGCACGCGCATCGCGGCCCGCCAGCACAAGGAGGCCCAGCGCCGCAAGACGGCACTGGAGTCCTCGTCGCTGCCGGCCAAGCTCGCCGACTGCCGCAGCGACGACGTGGACCGCAGTGAACTGTTCATCGTCGAGGGCGACTCGGCGCTGGGCACGGCCAAGCTGGCGCGGAACTCCGAGTTCCAGGCGCTCCTCCCGATCCGCGGCAAGATCCTCAACGTCCAGAAGTCGTCGGTCTCGGACATGCTCAAGAACGCCGAGTGCGGCGCGATCATCCAGGTGATAGGAGCCGGGTCGGGCCGGACCTTCGACATCGACGCCGCGCGCTACGGGAAGGTCATCTTCCTTGCCGACGCCGATGTGGACGGCGCGCACATCCGCTGCCTGCTGCTCACGCTCTTCCAGCGCTACATGAGGCCGATGGTGGAGCAGGGGCGGGTGTTCTCGGCGGTCCCGCCGCTGCACCGGGTGGAGCTGATCCAGCCCAAGAAGGGCCAGGACAAGTACATCTACACCTACTCCGACAGTGAGCTGCGGCAGACCCTGCTGGAGCTGGAGCGCAAGGGCGTCCGCTACAAGGACTCCATCCAGCGTTACAAGGGCCTCGGCGAGATGGACGCAGACCAGCTCGCGGAGACCACGATGGACCCCCGCCACCGCACCCTGCGGCGGATCAACATCAGCGACCTGGAGGCCGCGGAGCGCGCCTTCGACCTGCTGATGGGCAACGAGGTGGCGCCGCGCAAGGAGTTCATCACCAACTCCGCCGCCACCCTGGACCGTTCGCGCATCGACGCCTGAGCCTCCACCCCCGGGTGGAGAAGGAGCCCCGGGTCGGGGAGTGATCTCCACCCGGGGTCCACCCGTGCTCCGATCCGGACCGCCGACCGGGTCCGTAGCGTCGGATGTGTCGTCCCGCGGCGTCCTGGTTGTGGCAGGACCGCGTGCGACCGTCGTGTCCGCGCTTCCACGGAGGCTTTCCATGTCCGGTCCGGTCAGTGTGCTGGTGGTCGTCGCTCTGGTGGTGCTGGTGGTCGTCCGCCAGATGAAGCCGCAGAAGATGGTCCCGGGCTCCCGCCGGTGGTGGGTCGTCCCGGCGGTGCTGGCCGTCGTCGCCCTACGCGAGCCGGGGCTGGTGGATGCCGGCCACCGGGCCGCGTCCGTGGGCCTGTTGACGGCCGGGGTCCTGCTCGGCGTCGCAACGGGCGTCGCCTGGGCGTGGACCACCCGAATATGGACCGACGAGACCGGGGCGGTCTGGGCCCGGGGGACGAAGGTCACGGGAGCCGTCTGGGCGGGCGGGATGCTGCTGCGCCTGGGCCTGATCGGGGTCGGGGTGCTGATCGGGGTCCACCAGGGCGCGGCGGGCGCCATGCTGACGGTCGCCGCCATGTTGCCGGCCCGCTCGGCGGTTCTCCTGCACCGGGCCGGGCGGCTGGTTCCGTCGTACGGTGTCGTTGCCGGTGGCTGAGTCCTGCGCGCCGGTGGAGGAGCGGTACGTGCCGATGGAGAACTGGACCGAGTGGCCGCCCCGGGAGGCGCTCTCCCGGGTCGGTGTCCCGCGTCGCCGCCGGGTGCTGACGTGGATCGTGCGGGTCGTTCTGGTCGGGGTCTTCGTCACGGGCGTGGTGCGCGAGGACGCGCTGCACGGGTGGGGCTATGCGGCGCTCGCCGCCGGCCTCGTGGTCTGCTCCGTCGCGGTCTGGCGCTGTTTCATCACGACGCTCCAGCAGCGCTTCTGGTCCTCGGTGGGCCTGCTGGTGGTGCTGATCGCGACGGGAGGTGTCGCGGAGGGGGCGGGAACACACGTCACCGCGACCGGGCTGTGGTGCGTCGCCGCGGTCATCGCGGTGGAGCGGCTTCCTCTCGGGCCGGGACTCGGTGTCGCGGGCGTCGCCATGGGGGCGTACGTCCTGACGGGCCGGGAGACCTTGCCGGCCGCCGCCGGGGCGGTGGGAGCGGTGCTCCTCATCGGGTACTCGCTGCGGCTGGACGAGGAGGCCCGGGGGGCGGGGTTCCGGCTGCTGGCCCAGGAGCGGGCGGCGCGGCAGGCGGAGGCGGAGTCCGCGGCGCTGGCCGAACGGGCCCGGATCGCACGGGAGATCCACGACGTCCTGGCGCACAGCCTCTCCGCCCAGTTGGTCCACCTGGAGGCGGCCCGGCTGCTCATCGAGAGCGGGGCGGAGCGGCAGCAGATCCTCGAACGGGTCACGGCGGCACGGGGGATGGCCCGCGAGGGGCTGTCCGAGACGCGGCAGGCGCTGTCCGCCCTGCGGGGCGAGATGACGCAGCCGGAGGAGTTCCTCCGCGACATCGCGGCCTCGGAGGGGGCCCGGCTCGATGTGACCGGGGCAGCCACGCCGGTTGCCGGCGGAGGCCGGGCTGGCATGCTGATGCTCCCGTTCAGTCGAGCGGCCCGCCGGCCACGTACAGCACCTGGCCGGAGACGAAGCCGGCGTTCTCGCCGGCGAAGAAGGCGATGGCGTTGGCGACGTCCTCGGGCCGGCCGACCCGGCCCACCGGGATCTCCGCCGCCGCGGCGGCCTGGAGGTCCTCGAAGCCCACGCCGATCCGCGCCGCGGTGGAGGCGGTCATGTCGGTGGCGATGAAGCCGGGGGCGACGGCGTTGACGGTGACGCCGAACTTGCCGAGCTCCTTGGCCAGGGTCTTGGTGAAGCCCTGCAACCCGGCCTTCGCGGCGGAGTAGTTGGCCTGGCCGCGGTTGCCGAGGGCGGAGCTGCTGGAGAGGTTGACGATGCGGCCCCAGCCGGCGTCCACCATGTGCTTCTGGCAGGCGCGCGCCATCAGGAACGCGCCGCGCAGGTGCACGTTCATGACCGTGTCCCAGTCGCCGTCGCTCATCTTGAACAGCAGATTGTCGCGGAGCACGCCGGCGTTGTTGACGAGCACGGCGGGAGCGCCGAGTCCGTCCGCGACCCGGGCGACGGCGGCGGCCACCCGGTCGGCGTCGGAGACGTCGCAGCCGACGGCGAGGGCGGTGCCGCCGGCCGCGGTGATCGCCTCCACGGTGCCGGCGCAGGCCGCCTCGTCGAGGTCGAGGACGGCGACCGCATACCCGTCCCGGGCCAGCCGCAGAGCCGTCGCGGCACCGATGCCTCGTGCCGCGCCGGTGACGACGGCCACCCGTCGCTCGGTGGTGGACATGCCGTATCTCCTCACCTCGATGGCGGCTCCCCCGCGCGGGGAGCTGCGGGTGAGCAACCGCTTAGTAGCTTCGGCCGATCAGACGCTAGAAGCCCCGCCACCCGCTGTCAACGCCCCCGTACGCCAGGGCGTCTCACCTGACCAGCAGGTCGAGCAGGCGCTCCGGTTCCACCCGGGGGTCGCGCGTCAGCCCGGTATGCACCGGGCCGGGCTGGACGACCGTGCTGCGCGGGGCGATCAGCCAGCGGAAACGCCGTCCCGCGTCGTCGCAGGCGGCCTGGCCGGCACGCTCCCCGCCGGCACAGATCCCCTCGACGGCGTGCAACGCGGCCCGGACTCCCGCCACATCGGCCGTCGGGTCGAGGGCCAGCAGGCGGCGCTCGTCCAGGTGGACGCGGGCCTCGACGAAGGACTCGGCCTGGCAGTAGACGACGACGCCGGCGTTGATCTGCTCCCCGCGTTCGACGCGGGGCACGACACGCAGCAGCGCGTACTCGAAGACCGACCGTTCCTTGGAATCCATGTCGCCCTTGTGCTCTCTGCGGTCCGTCACTTCCCGGCCTTCCTGTCCAACCTGACCCGCACCCACTCGGGCGCCTGCGAGGGCGTGTCCGCGCTGCGTTCGCCGATGGCGATCCGGTCGCCGACGGTGGCGGCGCGGTCCCGCAGCACCTCGACATAGGCCCGGCGCACGGCGTCCGGACCGTCGAAGCCCGGCTCGTCGGCCAGCCATTCGTCGGGGACGTCGGCGACGACCTCGGTCAGCAGCTCCTCCGTCACCCGCGGGGCCAGCTCGGCGGCGGCCCCGGCGAGGTCCGGGGCGAAGGTGGCCAGGACGTGGTCGGAGGCGTCGTACGGCTTGGCGGCCGCGGACGGCGCGGACGGCCAGTTGTGGTGCCAGATCATCGTCGCGCCGTGGTCGATGAGCCACAGGGCGCCGTGCCACACCAGGAGGTTGGGGTTGCGCCAGGAGCGGTCGACGTTGCCCACCAGCGCGTCGAACCACACCACGCGCCCGGCCTCGACGGCGTCCGTCTCGAAGGCGAGCGGATCGAATCCGAGGGCGCCGGGGAGGAAGTCCATGCCGAGGTTGAGCCCGCCGCTGGCCTTGAGCAGCCCCTGCACCTCCGGGTCGGGCTCGGCCCGGCCGATGACCGGGTCCAGCTGGATGCCCACCAGCTCGGGGACGCGCAGGCC
>NZ_BAAAXZ010000126.1:0-46606 GCF_039535865.1 Streptomyces thioluteus | reverse complement strand
GCTTGATCAGCACGCCGAAGACGTCCGAGACCGACTCGTTGAGCGCGCCGGACTGGCCGTAGTACTCCAGGTTGGCGGTGTACTGGGTGACGCCGTGGGTGAGCTCGTGGCCGATGACGTCGAGCGGGATGGTGAAGTCCAGGAACATCGTGCCGTCGCCGTCGCCGAAGACCATCTGGTCGCCGTCCCAGAAGGCGTTGTCGTACTTCACGCCGTAGTGGACGGAGGCGTTCAGCGGCAGGCCGGCGTCGTCGATGGAGTGCCGGCCGAAGACCTTGAGATAGAAGTCGAAGGTGGCGCCGAGGCCCGCGTGGGCGCGGTTGACGGTGGCGTCCTTGCCGGGCGGGTCGCCCTCGCCGTGCACCCGGGTGCCGGGCAGCTGCGTCAGGTGGTGGGCGTCGTAGACCGTGCGCTGTGCCTTGTCGGACGGGGTGCCCGTGGGGGCGGCGAAGCCGCGGGCGGCCGTGACCCGGCGGCGGGTGCGCAGGGCGCCGTCGTGCTCCAGGGTGCGGCGGGCGGGCTCGTGGTGCAGGGGGTCCTCGGACTCGGCGAGGCGGTCGAGGACGTGGGGAGGAATGATCGTGCAGAAGGGACGGTGCGCCGTCCCGGTGGGGTCGTCATTCATGGCCCGAATGTGGCACCGGGTCACCCGCATGTCACTCCCTGGTGCCATGATTAATGAAATCGAGTGTTTGGGCGGCTTTGACCGGCAGATTCCGTTCCGCACTGGTAGATGCCGTGGACGCCCAGGTGGCCCCGGGCGTCCCGCATGCTGAAACGCCCCTCCGCAATCCGTCGGCGCTCGGTTAGTGTGCTGCACATCATGCGCTACGGGCTGCTTCTTCTTAGCTGCCGCGGCGAGGGTTCGCAGTCGTAGGCCGACGCCCTCCCCGCGGGATCCGGTGCTGCGGTCAGGCTCAGCACCGCGTCGGTCGACCTCCTTCCGAGCCCGTACGAGGAGCTCCGCGCAGATGCCCGCGACCACCGCCCCCTCCGCCTCCGTCGGCCGTCCCACGCCCCTGACCGCCGCCACCGTCACCCAGCGGCCGTCGGGGATGCCCGTCCACAAGTACGGCCGCTACGAGGCGGTGGACCTGCCCGGCCGCACCTGGCCGGACCGCCGCATCACCAAGGCCCCCCGCTGGCTCTCCACCGACCTGCGCGACGGCAACCAGGCGCTGATCGACCCCATGTCGCCGGCCCGCAAGCGGGAGATGTTCGACCTGCTGGTGCGCCTGGGCTACAAGGAGATCGAGGTCGGCTTCCCGTCCTCCGGCGCCACCGACTTCGCGTTCGTCCGCTCGATCATCGAGGACGGCGCGATCCCGGAGGACGTGACGATCTCCGTGCTGACGCAGGCGCGCGAGGAGCTGATCGAGCGGACCGTGGAGTCCCTGCGCGGGGCGCACCGCGCCACCGTGCACCTCTACAACGCCACCGCGCCGGTCTTCCGCCGGGTCGTCTTCCGCGGCTCGCGCGAGCAGGTGAAGCAGATCGCGGTCGACGGCACGCGGCTGGTCATGGAGTACGCGGACAAGATCCTCGGTGACGACACCGTGTTCGGCTACCAGTACAGCCCCGAGATCTTCACCGACACCGAGCTGGACTTCGCCCTGGAGGTCTGCGAGGGCGTGATGGACGTCTGGCAGCCGGAGGCCGGCCGCGAGATCATCCTCAACCTGCCCGCCACGGTGGAGCGTTCGACCCCGTCCACGCACGCCGACCGCTTCGAGTGGATGTCGCGCCGGCTGTCCCGCCGGGAGTTCGTCTGCCTCTCCGCGCATCCGCACAACGACCGCGGCACCGCCGTCGCCGCCGCCGAACTGGCCGTGATGGCCGGGGCGGACCGCGTCGAGGGCTGTCTGTTCGGCCAGGGCGAGCGCACCGGCAACGTCGACCTGGTGACCCTGGGCATGAACCTCTTCTCCCAGGGCGTGGACCCCGGAGATCGACTTCTCGCAGATCGACGAGATCCGCCGCACCGCCGAGTACTGCAACCCAGATGGAGGTCCACCCGCGCCACCCCTACGCGGGCGACCTGGTCTACACCGCCTTCTCCGGCTCCCACCAGGACGCCATCAAGAAGGGCTTCGAGGCGATGGAGACCACGGCCGCGGCGGCGGGGAAGACCGTGGACGACATCGAGTGGGCCGTGCCGTACCTGCCCATCGACCCGAAGGACGTCGGCCGTTCGTACGAGGCCGTCATCCGCGTCAACTCCCAGTCGGGCAAGGGCGGCATCGCCTACGTCCTCAAGCACGACCACAAAGCTCGACCTGCCGCGCCGGATGCAGATCGAGTTCTCCAGGATCATCCAGGCCCGGACGGACGCGGAGGGCGGCGAGGTCACCCCGCAGGAGATCTGGTCCGTCTTCCGCGACGAGTACCTGCCCACGGACGACAACCCGTGGGGCCGCGTCGAGCTGCGCGCCACCCCACACCTCGACGGCGAGCGACGGCACCGACGCGCTGGACCGTCGAGGCGGTCGTGGACGGCGCCGAGACGGTGCTGACCGGTACCGGCAACGGTCCGATCTCCGCCTTCTTCGACGCGCTCGGGGCGACCGGCATCGACGCCCGCCTGCTGGACTACACCGAGCACACCATGAGCGAGGGGGCCAGCGCCCAGGCCGCCTCGTACATCGAGTGCGTGATCGACGGCCGGGTGCTGTGGGGCATCGGCATCGACGCCAACACCACGCGGGCCTCGATCAAGGCGGTCGTGTCGGCGGTGAACCGGGCGTACCGGCCCTGACGGGCGCCCGGTTGACGGCCGTTGGTGCCTGCTGACGGGCGTCGTCCCCCGCCCGTCGTCAAGTGCGCGCCGCCCAAACCCACCGCATCCGGTGGGCCCGGCGGCGCGCGGGGCCGACAGGCACCCGAAGACCGCGCACGAGGTACTGACGCCACATCATCGATGTGGCTAACAATCACGTCAACGCGGCGACGAGGCCGTGGCGTTATGGAGGTGTGCGCCGTGATGCACGCGCAAGGCCGACCACAGCCCCGACCGGTGTGTGCTGGGCGTACGTACCGTGTGGCGCACCGTCGGGGGACGGCGAGTTCTTCTGCCCCGGCTGCGGCGGGGACCGCAACTACCACCGCCGCACGGGCCGCCGGCGCCTCGTCGTGCTGGGCGTCCCGCTGCTGCCGCGCGGGCCGGTGGGGCCCGGTCGTGGAGTGCACGGCCTGCGGCGAGCGGTACGGGACGGACGTCCTCGACCACCCGACGACGACGCGGTTCTCCGCGATGCTGCGCGACGCGGTGCACACGGTGGCGCTGGCCGTGCTCGCGGCGGGCGGCACCGAGGCCCCCACGGTCCGCCGGGCGGCGGTCGGGGCGGTGCGCGCCGCGGGCTTCGCGGACTGCAGCGAGGAGCAGCTCGTCACGCTGATCGAGGCACTGGCCGCGGACACGGGCCGGCTGCCGGGCAGATACCCGGCGCCGGCGGTGGCCGGGCGGGACGGCTTCGATCCGTGCGGGACGGCGCTGGCGATCGAGCTGCACGAGGCGCTGGAGCCGCTGGCGCCGCACCTCGCGCCGGCCGGGCGGGAGTCGATCCTGCTCCAGGGCGCGCGGATCGCCCTGGCGGACGGGCCGTACCGGCCGGCGGAGCGGGAGGTTCTGGCGACGGTGGGGCGGGCGCTGATGCTGTGCCCGGAGGACACGGATCGTCTGCTGACGGCGGCGCGGACGACTCCGTCGTAGGGGTTTTGTCCTCAAGCGCCGGACGGGCTGAATCAGCCCGTCCGGCGCTTGAGGACGAACGCGGCGCAGCCGCGTTGCCCCGCGCGGAGCGCGCGAGAAACGGTGAAAGGGCGGGGCGGGGAGCAAAACCCCTACGACGGAGTCGTCCGCGCCGTGCGGGAGAATGGCCCCATGACCCTCTTCCGCGACGACGGCATCGTGCTGCGCACCCAGAAGCTGGGCGAAGCGGACAGAATCATCACCCGCTTCTCACCCGCACCCAGCGCGCGTCAGCGGACTCGAAAAGACTCCCCCGTACGAGTGATGCACCGAGACGCCGAACGCGTAGGAAGGCAGCGGATGGGTCGCCATCGACGCTCTGCCCCCTTGACCTCCGATGAAGCGGCAGCCGGCCCCCGGGCGGCCAGGGAACCCCTGACGAGCGAGACGACCGAACACCTCGACCCCGCCGAAGCACCCACCGTCCCGATCCCCGTCGTCCCCCCCGACCCCGGACCTCCGTCCCGGCACCGGACGGCACCGCAGCCCGCACCGGCCGGTGCGCAAGGACCGCGAACCGGAAGGGGCCCCGCAGCCGCGGAAGCCCCCCGAGCCGGCCCCGGCCCCGGCCCCCGCCGCAGCCGCGGCCGCAGCCGGGACAACCGCCAAGGCTCCCACCAAGAAGGCCTCCGCCAAGACCTCCACCAAGGCACCCACCAGGAAAACCTCCGTCAAACCCCCTGCCAAGGCGTCCGCCAGGACGAAGGCGCCCGCGCGGACCGGACTGCTCGGCGCCTCCGCGGCCGTGGCGATGGGTGCGGTGGCGATGGTCTCGGGGCTGCTGCCCGGCAATCCGCTGTCCGTCGGCGACAGCAACGGCGCCGGCCACGGCGGCACCAGCGGCCAGGTCCGCGCCGACGCGCCCATCGACGTCCCGTCCGCCGCGCGGCAGCAGAAACCGCCCGCCGCACGCCACTTCGGCCCCACGGTCCCGGCCGCGCGGCCGGAGGCGGCGGCCAGCCGGGCCTACGAGCGCGAGGCCGCCCCGGCCACACCGGCCGCTCGCGTCACCCCGGCCGTCGTCCGTCCCTCCACGACATCCGCCCCCAGATCCGCCGAGGCCACCCCGGCCGAGGCCCGGACGACCGGCGCGAGCGCTCCCCGCAGGCCCGGATCGGGCGGGCCCACCGGGACCCCGGAAAGCGCCCCTTCCACGGCCGCGTCGCACCAGGCCGCAGCGGCCTCCGCGGCCGCGTCCGCTTCGGCGTCCGCGGCGGTGCTGCCCGCCGCGGCCGACGACGACCCCGCGGCCCATGCCGCGGCCAGAGCGGCGGAGGGTCTCCGGGGCTCGGCCGCGCGCACGGTGGTCGCCCTGGTCAACGCCGAGCGGGCGAAGGCCGGTTGCCGTCCGCTGCACACGGACGCGCGGCTGACGTCGCTGGCCCAGTCGTTCAGCGACGACATGGCCCGGCGGGGGTTCTTCGACCACACCGACCCGGACGGCCGGTCCCCCTGGGACCGGGCCACCCGCCGGGGGCATCAGAAACCTCGGCGGGGAGAACATCGCCCGCGGCCACCCCGACCCGCACACGGTGGTGGAGGCCTGGATGCGCAGCGCCGGGCACCGGCAGAACATCCTCAACTGCGATTACCGGTCGCTCGGGGTCGGTATCCACCACGGTCCGGGCGGCCCCTGGTGGACGCAGGACTTCGGCTACTGAGCCGGCACGCCGGAAGGGCCGCCGGGCCGGACGCGCGGCGGCCGCTGGCAGCGCGGGCAGAAGTAGCTGGACCGGTTCATCCACGGCCTGCGGCGCATGGGCGTGCCGCAGCGCCGGCAGGGCTCGTCCTCGCGTCCGTAGGCGTCCAACGACCGGTCGAAATAGCCGGATTCGCCGTTGACGTTGACGTAGAGGCTGTCGAAGCTGGTGCCGCCGACGGCCAGGGCCTCGTTCATGACCTCGCGGATGTGCGTCAGCAGCTCGGCGGTCCGCGGCCGGGTGAGGGCGGCCGTCGGGCGGTCGTAGTGCAGCCGCGAGCGCCACAGCGCCTCGTCGGCGTAGATGTTGCCGACGCCGCTGATCAGCGACTGGTCGAGCAGGGCCCGCTTGATCGTCGTCCGTCTGCGGCGCAGCGCGGTGTGGAAGGCGGCGTCGTCGAAGGCCGGGTCCAGCGGGTCCCGGGCGATGTGCGCGATCACCTCGGGGAGGCCCTCGTCGCTGCCCGGCACGGTGTCGTGGAGCGAGAGCCCGCCGAAGGTGCGCTGGTCGACGAAGCGCAGCTCCGTACCCGCGTCGTCGGTGAAGCGGACGCGGACGCGCAGGTGCTTCTCGTCGGGCGCGTCCTCGGGCTGGACGAGGAGCTGGCCGCTCATGCCGAGGTGGGCCAGGACCGACAGACCCGCCGTCTCCAGCGGCAGCCACAGGTATTTGCCCCGCCGCCGCGCGGGCCCGAGCCGCTGCCCGGTGAGCCGGGCGGCGAAGTCGGCCGCCCCGGCCGGATGGCGGCGGACGGCCCGGGGGTGGAGCACCTCGACACGGTCGACGGTGCGGCCGCACACCCATGCCTCCAGGCCGCGCCGGACGACCTCGACCTCGGGCAGTTCGGGCACGTTCTTCCTCCACGGGTGGGACGCGTCGACGAAAACGGCCGGCCCGGGGCACATGTCGTGCCCCGGGCCGGCCGGTGGTTCAGCGGGAGGAGTCCGCCTCGCCCGAGGGCGCGGCGCCGTCCTTCTCCGCCTTGGCGCGGGCCTCGGCCGCACCGTTGATCGCGCGCCAAGCGGACTCGGCCGCCTGCTGCTCTGCTTCCTTCTTGCTGCGGCCGGTGCCGGTGCCGTACTCGACACCACCGACGCGGGCAGCAGCCGTGAAGGTCTTCTCGTGGTCGGGCCCGGTCTCGGTGACCAGATACTCGGGAACCCCCAGCCCCTCCGTCGCCGTGAGCTCCTGGAGGCTGGTCTTCCAGTCCAGGCCGGCGCCGAGGTTCGAGGACTTCTCGATCAGCGGGTCGAAGAGCCGGTGCACGAGCTCCCCGGCGGCGTCCAGCCCCTGGTCGAGGTAGACGGCGCCGATCACGGCCTCGAGGGTGTCCGCGAGGATGGACGCCTTGTCGCGTCCCCCCGTGCCCTCTTCGCCGCGGCCGAGCCGGATGAAGGACCCGAGGTCGAGACCCCGGCCCACCTCGGCCAGCGCCCGTGAGTTGACCACCGCGGCCCGCAACTTGGCCAGTTGGCCCTCGGGCAGGTCCGGGTGCTTGCGGTACAGCGTGTCCGTGACCACCAGGCCGAGGACGGAGTCACCGAGGAACTCCAGTCGCTCGTTGGTGGGCAGCCCGCCGTTCTCGTAGGCGTAGGAGCGGTGGGTCAGCGCACGCACCAGAAGGGCGGTCTCGAGTCTGTACCCGAGCCGCCCTTCCAGAAGCGTGAGAGACGAGGCTGCGTCCTGCGGCGCCTGTGCATTCCCGCGGGAGCGGGACGGCGTGGTGGCGTCTGACATGAAGCCTGTCACCCGCCGATCAGACCTCGAGGACCTGGCGCTTGTTGTAGGTGCCGCAGCTCGGGCACGCGATGTGCTGCTGCTTCGGCTCGTGGCAGCGCTCGCACGCCACCAGGGTGGGGACCGCAGCCTTCCACTGCGACCGGCGGTGGCGCGTGTTGCTGCGCGACATCTTCCGCTTCGGAACAGCCACGGCTACTTCTCCTGTGAGTCATCCCCGCCGGAGCGGGGTGCGTTGTCCTTCTCGCCGTCCTGGTCGGAACCGGCGAGTCCCTGCAGTGCCGCCCAACGAATGTCGACGGTCTCGTGGTGGTGGTCCGGCTCGTCCGCCAGCCGCGCCCCGCACTCGGAACACAGGCCCGGGCAGTCCTCCCGGCACACCGGCTGCAGCGGCAGTGCGAGCACCACCGCGTCACGCAGCACGGGTTCGAGGTCGAACAGGTCGTCCTCGAGGAAGAGGATGTCACTCCTCGTCGTCCTCGGCGTCGTCGTCCGCGGCCGCGATGCGGCCCCGGGCGTCGGCGTCGGGGTAGGAGTACATCTCCTGGAAGTCCGCTTCGAGCTCGTGCTCGATCGGCTCCAGACACCTTACGCACTCCCCGGTGAGCGGTGCACGGGCGGTGCCTGTGACGAGCACCCCTTCCATGACCGACTCCAGACGGAGGTCGAGCTCCACGGTCGCGCCCTCGGCGACTCCGATGACCTCGATACCGAGGTCGGCCGGGGCCGGGAGGGAGCGGGAGAGCCGCTTCAGCGCACCGGGACGCCGCCCCAGCTCGTGTGTGTCGAACACAAGAGGGAACGGTGATCGAGGCGGGCGTTCAGGGCTTCCTGCTTTCTACGCTGCGGGCGGCGGCCGCACTCACTGCACACCGTGAGGTGCGCCGAGGGCAGCCCGGATCGCGGACGTACTCGCGACCGAAGAGCCAGATACTTGACGGTCCGCGATCGGCCCAATCCGCGCCTTCCGCCCTTCCCCGCCGGAGGCGGGTCCGCGGGTGGCGGCGGGCGTCAGCGCCCCTGCTCGTACCGGCGGAGCTGCTCCAGGTCGATCATGCTCGTGTCGAAGAAGCTGGTCTCGTCGAGCGCACCGCCGCCGCGCTGCGCGGCCCCCTGCCGCCCTCCACGGGCTGCTCCTGGCCCTGCATGTCTGCGGGTACGCGCCGTAGCCCGGGCGCCGCCCTGCCAGGCGTACGGGTCGGCCTGCTGCTGCGGGTAGCCGCCCGCGGCGTACGGGTCCGTCTGCTGCGGGAACTGCTGCCAGTCGTACGCGCACGGGCTGCGGCTCGTGCTACGGTAGCGGAGCGGGGGGCTGGTAGCCGGGGTACTCCGGCGCGGAGGTCCGCTCCGGAGCCTGTGCGGGCTCTCCGCCAGCCGGCGAGAAGTCGCGCGTCGCTGGTGGGGCTTCGGCGGCGGAGCCGTCCGTCCGCCAGGGCGCCAGTTCGTCGGCGGGGCGGGCGCCCAGCAGGTTCTCCGGCCGCGCGGCCGACCGCCTCCAGGGTCTTGGCCAGCACGGCGGAGACCCGCCCGAGCTTGGCGTCCACGTAGGCGTGGCGTTGTGCCGCTGCGCGGCGGGGTCGGCGCTGCGTCGGGACAGTCGTGCCGTCCGGGTCCTCGGGGTCGTAGCCGTCGCCGAGGCCAGAGCAGCTTCTCGCGGCGCGCTCGACCGAGCACGGGTCTTGGTGAGGACGACTCGAAGTTGGCCAGCTTGCTGTCCACGTAGTCGTGCGGCCTCGGCGCGGTATCTCTCGCGGCCTCTCCCGGCGGGCCTCGGCGAGGAGCGGATGCGCGTGCCTCCTCGCGGGACTCCCGGCGACATCGGTGTCGTGAATGATCAGCGAGCCGCGGTGGGGCCCGGGCGGACTCGATGATCCGCTCGGCCTCTTCGCGCGGGCCTCGGCGACTCAGCCTGCCTCCGGTCGCGATGAGCTCCCGTGCCGCGCCAGCGAGCCGGTGCAGGGCGTCAGCGCCACCTCCTCCAGGAGGTGTCGAGCAGCTCGGCCGGTTGATGACTGCAGGAGTCCGGACATCGGCATGGAGCGGGCGCGCGGCAGACGGTCGCGACGATCTCGGTCTGAGTCTTCTTCTGTACGTCCACACTGACGATCGCCACTCTCTTCCGTCTGCCGGCTGCGAACGGCACGGACTGTACGGCCGGGGCCGGCCGCCCGGCGTTACTGTACGGGTCGTCAGGTCACACGCGGGAGCTCAGCGCCGGCCGAGCCGCTCGGTGAGGGCCTCCAGCACGGGCGCCGGGACCAGGTGGGAGACGCGCGCCGCCCCAGGCCGCGACCTCCTTGACCAGCTGGACGAGAGAAGCTGTAGGTGGGGTTGTGGGGACGTAACAGGGTCTCGACGCCCGAGAGGCCGTGTTCATCTGGGCCATCTGCAGCTCGTAGTCGAAGTCGCTGACGGCCCGCAGCCCCTTGACGATGGCGGGGATGTCGCGCTGCTTGCAGAAGTCGACGAGGAGGCCGTGGAAGGCCTACCACCTCCACGTTCCGTACTCGGCGCGGTGACCCGGCGCAGCAGGGTCTATCCGCTCCTCGACGGTGAAGAGGCCTGCTTCGACTGTTGATCATCACGGCCACGTGCACGACGTCGTTACAGCCTGGAGGCACGGGCGATGATGTCGAGGTGTCCCATTGGTGACGGGGTCGAACGACCCCGGACAGAGGCGCGGCGCAAACACGGTGGTTCCTCGCTCTCCGGTCCATTCATGGATCGTGCGTGGCGCGTCCTTGCCGCCGCGAACGCCGAGAGCGGCGCGACCGTACCAAAACGTGCCTTCGCCGTAGCGACGGGCCTCTCAGTGCCTCGAACCCCGCCGGCCAGCGGAACTCGCACGCCCCTGGTGCTGCGCTCACCCCACGGTGACAGGGCCTCCTCGGCGATGCCAGCTGCCGACGCCGAGTGTGAGGAGGATCTCGCGGAGTTCGTCATCGGTGACCGAGTAGGCGGGTCGAGGAAGACGACGTCGTAGGGGGCCGCCGGGACCGACGGGACCGGCCGCGACACTGCCTCCGCCCGGCCGGCCCGGACCTCGGCGCCGGGCAGCGACGGACCGGACGTTCTCCCGGATCACCGGACCGCGCGCGCGCGTCGGCCTCCACCAGCAGGGCGTGCGCCGCGCCGCGCGACAGCGCCTCCAGGCCGACGGCTCCGGAGCCGCCGTACAGGTCGAGGACGCGGGCGCCCTCCAGGGAGCCGAGCAGCGACGACCAGGTCGAGAAGAGGCCCTCGCGCGCCCGGTCGGAGGTGGGGGCGGGTGCCGGTGCCCGGCGGGACGGCGATGCGGCGTCCGCCGGCGGTTCCGGCGATCACGCGGGTCATGGGGGTCGGTGGTCCTTTGCGGGGGCGGGTGGGGACGGGTGCGGTTGCGTGTTCCCTCAGCGTAGGCCGTGCGGGAGGCGGGGACCGGTACGGGAGGCGGGGACCCGTGCGCGGGCAAACAAAAAGCCGGCCCCGTAGCCGGGACCGGCTGTGCAACCGAAAGGCTGCGCCACTGGCGAGAAGCCGCTAGCGCGAGACCTTGCCGGCCTTGATGCACGAGGTGCAGACGTTGAGCCGCTTCGGCGTCGCACCGACCTTCGCACGCACCCGCTGAATGTTGGGGTTCCAACGGCGGGAGGTACGGCGGTGCGAGTGCGAGATGCTGTTGCCGAAGCCCGGCCCCTTGCCGCAGACGTCGCAGTTGGCAGCCACGGGTTACTCCAAAGACGGGTCACCCCCGCTTACGCGGGAACGACAGGCACGTACGGTGAATCCCTGCGTGCCGAGAATCTCAGTGAGTGACCGGCATTGTCAGGGGATGGCCTGACTCTCGTCAGGCAACCGGAGCAGCATACAACGACCGCTCCAGGACAACGAAACTACCATGACCGGCCCGTATCCCGCCCATCCGGACCCCCGGGGACCCCGGCACGGCTAGGGTGCCCAGCGTTGTCCACAGCCGATGGTTCACAGCCGACAGGAGGAGCGCGGGTGGCGCGATCGCTGGACGCCGCTGCGGTACGCGACTGGTGCGCCCTGGCGCTCGACGCGCTCGGCCGCGCGCGCGAGGAGATCGACGCGATCAACGTCTACCCCGTCGCCGACGGCGACACCGGGACGAACCTCTACCTGACCGTCGAGTCCGCCGTCCGCGCCGTGGACGCCGTCTTCGACGCCCACGCCACGGCGGGCCCGGCCTCGCGCCCGGGGCTGCCGGAAGCGGTCCGGGCGATGGCGCACGGGGCCCTCATCGGCGCGCGCGGCAACTCCGGCACGATCCTGGCGCAGCTGCTGCGCGGCACGGCGGAGGTCCTGGCGGCGGCCGGTGACGAAGGTCACGACCAGGGCGCCCTGCTGCGGCGGGCGCTGCGGCGGGCGGCCGAGTCCGCCTACGAGGGCGTCGCCCGGCCCGTCGAGGGCACGATCCTCACCGTCGCCGCGGCGGCCGCGGCCGCCGGGGAGCGGACCGCGGGCGACGCCACCGCCGTGGCCCGCGCGGCGCACGCGGCGGCCCGTACGGCCCTGGAGGCCACCCCCTGCCAGCTCGACGTGCTCGGCCGGGCCGGGGTGGTCGACGCGGGCGGCCGGGGCCTCGTCGAGGTGCTGGCGGCCCTCTCGGGCGCGCTCGGCGGCAGCGGCGTCCCGGTGCCCGCGAAGGCCTCCCCGGCGCACCCGTGGCGTGCCGAGGGCTGCCCGGCGGACACCGGCGACGGGGTCGCACCGGGCGCCGCCGGCCCGGCGTTCGAGGTGATCTACCTCCTGGACGCGGACGACGACGCCGTCGCCCGGCTGCGCGCCCGGCTGGACGTCCTCGGCGAGTCCCTGGTCGTCGTCGGCGGCGACGGGCTGTGGAACGTCCACGTCCACGTGGACGACGCCGGGGCCGCGGTCGAGGCCGGCATCGAGGCCGGCCGGCCGCACCGCGTCCGCATCACCCACTTCGGCGCCGCGGACCGGGAGCGCACCCGCGTCCCCGAGCGCGTGCAGCGCGCCGTCGTGGCCGTCGTCCCGGGCGAGGGGCTGGCCGCGCTGTGCGCCGGGGCCGGGGCGACCGTGGTCGCCGTCCGGCCGGGCGAGCCGCCCGCCAGCGGCGAGCTCGTCCAGGCGGTGCGGCGCGCGCACGCGCACGAGGTGGTGCTGCTGCCCAACGACGCCGACCTGCGGCACACGGCCGCCGCCGCGGCCGAACAGGCCCGCACCGAGGGCGTGCGCGTCGCCCTCATCCCCACCCGCTCCCCGGTCCAGGGCATCGCCGCCCTCGCCGTCCACGAACCCGGCCGCCGCTTCGACGAGGACGTCGTCGCCATGACGTCCGCCGCCGGAGCCACCCGGTACGCCGAACTGACCGTCGCCGAGCGCCGGTCCTGGACCATGGCCGGCGTCTGCCAGGCCGGGGACGTGCTCGGCCTGATCGACGGGGACGTGGCGGTCATCGGCGAGGACCTGTCCGCCACGGCCGCCACCGTGCTGGACCGGATGCTCGCGGCGGGCGGCGAGATGGTCACCCTCGTCCTGGGCGCCGGCGTCCCCGACGCGGTCGCCGAGCGGCTGGAGCGGCACGTCCGGGCCGGCCACCTGGCCGTGGACACCGTGGTCTACCGGGGCGGGCAGCAGCCCGCGGCGCTGCTGATCGGCATCGAATAGCCCGCGGCCGCCGGTGAACCGGCATCGGATGGCCCGGGTTGTCAGTGGCTTGGTGTGAGTTGTCAGTGGCCTGGTGTGGAATGGGTACGTGCCCGCGCTCGACGAAACCCCTCAAGAAGCTCCTCGGCGGCACCACCGCGAAGGTGATGGCCGAGCACCTCGACCTGCACACCGCCGGTGACCTGCTGCACCACTACCCGCGCCGCTACGCCGAGCGCGGCGAGCTGACGCGCCTGGCCGACCTGCCGCTCGACGAGCACGTCACGGTCGTCGCCCAGGTCGCCAAGTCCGCCATGAAGACCTTCAACCACGGCCGGGGCATGCGCCTGGAGGTCGTCGTCACCGACGGCAGCGGCTCCCTGACCCTGGTCTTCTTCGGGCGCGGCGCCTACGCGCGGGAGAAGGAGCTGGTCCCCGGCCGGCGCGGGATGTTCGCCGGCAAGGTGTCGGTCTTCAACCGCGCCCGCCAGCTGCTCCACCCCGACTACGAGCTGCTGGACCGCGACAGCGGGGCCGGCGCCGCGGAGGAGTTTCGCGGGCCGGCCGCTGCCGCTCTACCCCGCCTGCAAGCAGGTCCAGTCCTGGAAGATCAGCAAGGCCGTGGACGTGCTGCTGGCCCACTTCGAGGCCGACGGCTGGCAGGGCCTCGTCGATCCGCTGCCGCCCGCGCTGCGCGAGGGCCGGGGCCTGGCCGAGCTGCCGGACGCCCTCCGCAAGGTCCACCGCCCGCGTGCCAAGGCCGACGTCCAGGCCGCCCGGGACCGGCTGAAGTGGGACGAGGCGTTCGTCCTCCAGGTCGCCCTGGCCCGCCGCCGGCACGCCGACGCCCAACTGCCCGCCGTGGCCCGCAAGTCCGTGGCCGACGGCCTCCTCGACGCCTTCGACGCCCGGCTGCCCTTCACCCTCACCGACGGCCAGCGCTCGGTCTCCGCCGAGATCTTCGACGACCTGGCCACCGAACACCCCATGCACCGCCTGCTCCAGGGCGAAGTCGGCAGCGGGAAGACGATGGTCGCCCTGCGCGCCATGCTCGGTGTGGTGGACGCGGGAGGCCAGGCGGCGATGCTCGCCCCCACCGAGGTGCTGGCCCAGCAGCACCACCGCTCGATCACCGAGATGATGGGCGACCTCGCCGAAGGAGGCATGCTCGGCGGCGACGACCGGGGGCACCAAGGTGGTGCTGCTCACCGGCTCCATGGGCGCGCCGGCCCGGCGGCAGGCCCTGCTGGACCTCGTCACCGGCGAGGCCGGGATCGTCGTCGGCACCCACGCCCTGATCGAGGACAAGGTGCAGTTCCACGACCTCGGCCTGGTCGTGGTGGACGAGCAGCACCGCTTCGGCGTCGAGCAGCGCGACGCGCTCCGCTCCAAGGGCAAGCAGCCGCCGCACCTGCTGGTGATGACCGCGACCCCCATCCCGCGCACGGTCGCCATGACCGTCTTCGGCGACCTGGAGACGTCCGTCCTGGACCAGCTCCCCGCCGGCCGCTCCCCCATCGCCACCCATGTGGTGCCCGCCAAGGACAAGCCGCACTTCCTGACCCGGGCCTGGGAGCGGGTGCGCGAGGAGGTCGAGGGCGGCCACCAGGCGTACGTGGTCTGCCCGCGCATCGGCGACGAGGAGGAGAAGCCGGCCAAGGGCGACGCCGACGGGGACGAGAAGCGGCCACCGCTGGCCGTCCTGGACATCGCCGGGCAGCTGGCGAAGGGCCCGCTGGCCGGGCTGCGCGTCGAGGTGCTGCACGGCCGGATGCAGCCGGAGGCCAAGGACGACGTCATGCGGCGGTTCGCCGCCGGCGAGGTGGACGTGCTGGTCGCGACCACGGTGATCGAGGTCGGGGTGAACGTCCCCAACTCCACGGTCATGGTGATCATGGACGCCGACCGGTTCGGCGTCTCGCAGCTGCACCAGCTGCGCGGACGCGTCGGGCGGGGTTCCGCGCCGGGCCTGTGCCTCCTGGTCACGGAGGCCGGCGAGGCGAGCCCGGCCCGCGCCCGGCTGGGCGCCGTGGCCGCCACGCTCGACGGCTTCGAGCTGTCCCGGATCGACCTGGAGCAGCGCCGCGAGGGCGACGTCCTGGGCCAGGCGCAGTCCGGGGCCCCGGTCCTCGCTGCGGATGCTCGCCGTCATCGACGACGAGGAGGTCATCGCGGCGGCGCGGGAGGAGGCGACGGCGATCGTGGCCGCGGATCCGGCCCTGGAGCGGCTGCCCGCGCTGCGGACGGCGCTGGACGCGCTGCTGGACGCGGAGCGGGAGGAGTTTTTGGAGAAGGGGTGACCTTCTCCCCACCCCGCCCCTTCACCGTTTCCTCCGGGGCTCCGCCCCGGGCCCGCTGCAATGCGGCTTCGCCGCATTGTCCTCAAGCGCCGGACGGGCTGGATCGGCGCGCCATTTCAGCCCGTCCGGCGCTTGAGGACAGCGCCCGCAGGGCGCTTCGGGGCGCAGGGGCGCAGCCCCTGCGGGAAACGGTGAAATGGGGGTGCCCCTCTGGGGGAGGGACCGGGGCACAACCCCCGCGCCGGCGGCCCCCTACCCCTCCCGCCACCTCCACCCGTGATCCACCGGCCCGATCCCCTCCCCCAGCGCGAACCCCGCCGCGATCGCCCCCGTCACGTACTCCTTCGCCGAGGCGACCGCGTCCGGCACGGACAGCCCCCTCGCCAGCCCGGACGCGATCGCACTCGCCAGCGTGCCACCCCGTCCCGTGCATATGCCGGTTGTCATGCCGCGGCGCCCGCAGCCACCGCTCCGTCGTCCCGTCCCGTGAGCAGGTCCACGGCGTCCCCCTCCAGGTGCCCGCCCTTCACCAGGGCCCACCGCGGCCCCCAGTTCCAGCACCGCCCCGGCCGCCCGGCGCAGGTCGGATTCCCCGTGCACGCGGACGCCCGTGAGCCACGCCACCTCGTCGAGGTTGGGCGTGGCGACGGTCGCGAGCGGCAGCAGCTTCAGCCGCAGGGCGTCCCGCGCGGACGCGGCCAGCAGCGCGTCGCCGTGCTTGGAGATGCCGACGGGGTCGCAGACCACGGGCGCGTCCACGTCGGCGAGCAGTTCGGCCACGGTCTCCACGAGCTCGGCCGAGGCGAGCATGCCCGTCTTGACGGCCTGGACGCCGATGTCGTCCATGACGCTGCGGAACTGGGCCCGCACCGCCTCCGCCGGCAGCGGCCAGGCGCCTTGCACGCCCCGGGAGTTCTGCGCGGTGACGGCGGTGAGCACGCTCATGCCGTGCAACGCCGAGCGCGAGCATGGTCTTCAGGTCGGCCTGGATGCCCGCCCCGCCGCCGGAGTCGGACCCGGCGACGGTCAGCACACGCGGAGGCACGCGCGGAGGCACACAAGGAGATATCGGCATGGGGCCAATCTAGGCTCAGGCGTCCTCCGGCCGTCGGGGCCCTCGTCGACGGGGTCCCCGTACTCGTACCCGTCCCCGAAGTGGTCCCAGCCGCCCGTGCGGTCCCAGGGTGCGCCGTCGACGGTCACCTGGGGCAGGGCGGAGGGCTGACCACCTCGCCGATGACCCGCCAGCGGGCGGGCAGCTTCACGTCCGGCGGGAAGGTCGCGACGATGGCGTGGTCCTCTCCCCCGGTGAGCACCCACTGCAGCGGGTCCACGCCCACCGCCTGCCCGATGTCGGACATCTGCGTGGGGACGTCGATCGCGGCGGTGCGCAGGTCGATGCGGACCTTGCTGGACTCGGCGATGTGCCCGAGGTCCGCGATCAGCCCGTCGCTGACGTCCGTCATGGACGTGGCGCCGAGCGAGGCGGCGGCGGGCCCGGCGTGGTACGGCGGTTCGGGCCGGCGGTGCGCCTCGACGAAGGCGCGCGGGGAGCGGAACCCCCGGGAGAGGACGGCCAGTCCGGCCGCGGACCAGCCCAGCCAGCCGGTGACCGCGACGACGTCGCCGGGCTGGGCGCCGGAGCGGGTGACCGGTTCGTGGTTGCGCAGGTCGCCCAGGGCCGTGATGGAGACGGTGATCGTCTCGCCGCGCACCACGTCGCCGCCGACCACCGCCGCCCCGGCCACCTGGCACTCGTCGCGGATGCCGTCCATGAGCTCCACGGGCCAGGTGGCGGGCAGTTCGGCCGGGACGACGAGGGCGAGGAGCACGGCGGTGGGCACGGCGCCCATCGCGGCGATGTCGGCCAGGTTCTGTGCGGCGGCCTTGCGTCCCACGTCGTAGGCGGTGGACCAGTCACGCCGGAAGTGCCGCCCCTCCAGGAGCACGTCCGTGCTGGCCACGACCCTCCGGTCGGGCGCTGCGACCACCGCGGCGTCGTCGCCCGGTCCGAGCCGGACGGCCGGAGTGGTGGTGAGCCGGGAGGTCAGCTCCCTGATGAGCCCGAACTCCCCCAACTCGCCGACGGTGCCTTTCACTGCGCTCCTCCTCGGAGTTCCGTTGCCTGTTTCCGACAGGCCCGCGCGCCGCGCAGGCCGCGCGGGTCTCCCCGTGCCGTGCGGCGGCGCGGTACGGTGGCGTCTCTTCTCCCCACATGATCCTCGAAGCCGCCCTGGAGGTTCGTGGTACAGGCGTACATCCTGATCCAGACCGAGGTCGGCAAGGCGTCGACCGTGGCCGAAGTCATCTCGAAGATCAACGGTGTGATCCGGGCCGAGGATGTCACGGGCCCCTACGACGTGATCGTGCGCGCCCAGGCCGACACCGTGGACGAGCTGGGCCGCATGGTCGTGGCCAGGGTCCAGCAGGTCGAGGGCATCACCCGCACGCTGACCTGCCCGGTGGTCCACCTCTAGCCCCTCGTATGCTCGGTCGGTGAACCTTTCGCTCCGCCGACCGGCCGGCCGATGGCCGGCCTGCCTGTCCGCCGCCGTCCTGCTGGGCACGGCCGTCGCCTGCTCGGCGGCGGACCGGGCCGCCGGGCCGGCGGTGCCCACGCCCCCGCCGACGGGGCGGCAGGCCGAGCTCTGCCGGGCCCTGCACGACGCGCTGCCCGACGTGGTCGGCGGGCTGAAGCGCCGTTACCACCGACCCCGTCTCGGACTTCACCGCCGCCTGGGGCGACGGCCCGTCGATCACCCTGCGCTGCGGGGTGCCGAGGCCGAAGAGGTTCGAGGACGCCACGACGGACGCGGCGGTGATCGACGGGGTGAGCTGGGCCCCCGAGAAGCTCCGAGGCGGAGGCGTCCGCCTCACCACCCCGCTGCGCCCCGTGTACATCGAGGTGACGCTCCCGAAGAAGGTCGTCGGCGACAGCGGGGACATGAGCGCGCTCATCGACCTCGCCGCCGCCGTCCGGAAGACGGTGCCCTCCCTGGACCCGGACGACCAGGGGCCCAACGACCCGCGCGCCTAGCGCAGCCCGGTCGGACGGCGCAGCGCCGCCTGGACCAGCAGGTCCACCAGCTCCGGGTAACTGACGCCGCTCTCCTGCCACATGCGCGGGTACATGGAGATCGGGGTGAAGCCGGGCATGGTGTTGATCTCGTTGATGACGAACTCGCCGTCCTCGCCGAGGAAGAAGTCGGCGCGGACCAGGCCCTCGCAGGAGGTGGCGTCGAAGGCGCGGACGGCCAGCTCCTGGACGCGGCGGGTCTGCTCCTCGGTGAGCGGCGCGGGCACGATCCCCGAGGCGGAGTCGATGTACTTGGCCTCGAAGTCGTAGAAGCTGTGCGCCTCCACGGGCGGGATCTCGGCCGGGACGCTGGCGCGCGGCCCGTCCTCGAACTCCAGCACCCCGCACTCGATCTCGCGGCCGCGCAGCAGCGCCTCCACGATGACCTTGGGGTCGTGGCGCCGCGCCTCCTCGATCGCCGCGTCCAGGCCGTCGGCGTCGTCGACCTTGGTGATGCCCATGGACGAACCGGCGCGGGCGGGGCTTCACGAAGAGCGGCCAGCCGTGCTCCTCCGCGAAGTCGACGATCTTGCGGCGGGCGGCGACCGGATCGGCCTGCCACTCACGGGGGCGGATCACCTCGTACGGGCCGACGGGCAGCCCGTAGGAGATGAAGATCCGCTTCATGTACTCCTTGTCCTGGCCGACGGCCGAGGCGAGGACGCCCGCGCCGACGTAGGGGATCCCGGCCAGGTCCAGCATGCCCTGGAGGGTGCCGTCCTCACCGTACGGGCCGTGCAGCACCGGGAAGACGACGTCGACCTCGCCGAGCGCCTTGGGCACGGCGCCGGGCTCGGAGTAGACGACCTCGCGCTTGGCGGGGGCGACGGGCAGCAGGACCTCGCCCTCGGCCGACTCCGCGAGCTGCTCGACGCTCGGCAGCGCGCGGTCGGCGATGGCCATCCGCTCGGGATCGTCGGCGGTCAGCGCCCAACGCCCGTCGGTGGTAATGCCGATCGGCAGCACGTCGTACTTGGTGCGGTCGATCGCGCGCAGCACGGCGCCTGCGGTGACCACCGAGATCGCGTGCTCGGAACTGCGGCCGCCGAAGACCACCGCGACACGGGGCTTGCGGTCGGGGCTCTGGGTGGGGTTCTCGCTGCTCATATCGCGTCGAGAGTACCTTGTGGCCCCCGTGTCCTCAGTGCCGCTCGGGCTTGGCGCTGCGCGACATCAGCTCCTTGAGGGCGACCATCGGCGGCTTGCCCTCGTGGACGATGCCCACGACGGTCTCGGTGATCGGCATGTCGACCCCGTGCCTGCGCGCCAGATCCAGCACGGACTGGCAGGACTTGACGCCCTCGGCGGTCTGCCGGGTGACCGCGATGGTCTCCTCCAGGCTCATGCCGCGGCCGAGGTTGTGGCCGAAGGTGTTGTTGCGCGAGAGCGGCGAGGAGCAGGTGGCGACGAGGTCGCCCATGCCCGCGAGTCCGGCGAAGGTGTGCGCGTCGGCGCCCATCGCCAGCCCCAGCCGGGTGGTCTCGGCCAGTCCGCGGGTGATGAGGGACGCCTTGGCGTTGTCGCCGAGCCCCATCCCGTCGGCGATGCCCACCGCGAGCGCGATGACGTTCTTGACGGCGCCGCCGAGTTCGCAGCCGACCACGTCGGTGTTGGTGTACGGGCGGAAGTACGCGGTGTGGCAGGCCCGCTGGAGGCGCGTGGCCACCTCCTCGTCGCGGCAGGCGACGACGGCGGCGGCGGGCTGCCGGGCGGCGATCTCCTTGGCGAGGTTGGGGCCGGTGAGGACGGCGACGCGGTCCGCGGAGACCTTGGCGACCTCCTCGACCACCTCGCTCATCCGCTTGGCCGTGCCGAGTTCGACGCCCTTCATCAGGGAGACCAGCACCGTGTCGTCGGCCAGCAGGGGCGTCCACTCGGCGAGGTTGGCGCGCAGGGTCTGCGAGGGGATCGCGAGGACGGTGAAGTCGGCGCCCGCCGCGGCCTCCGCGGGATCGGTGGTGGCCCGTACGGCGGCGGGCAGTTCGACCCCGGGAAGGTAGTCGGGGTTCGTACGGCCGGTGTTGACGGCGTCCACGACGGAGGCGCGGCGGCCCCACAGGGTCACCTCGCATCCGGCGTCGGCGAGGATCATCGCGAAGGCGGTGCCCCAGGAACCGGTGCCGAAGACGGCGCAGCGCGTCACTTGTTGTCCTCCTGGCTCCTGCGGCGCGCCGCCGCGCGGGCCTTCTTGAGGTTGTACGGCTCGGCGGGGGCCGGCTCGCCCCGGAGCTCGGCGAGGAGTTCGGTGATGTCGGCCATGATGCGCTCGGTGACCTCGCGCAGCACCTCGGCGGTCGGCTCCTTGCCGTAGTACGCGGAGAGGTCCACCGGCGGTCCGGCCAGCACCTTGAGCGTCTTGCGCGGGAAGAGCCGCAGCTTCTTCTCCTTGGCGTACGGCGGCATGGCCTCGTGCGCGCCCCACTGGGCCACCGGGATCACGGGTGCCCGGGTGAGCAGTGCGACGCGGGCGGCGCCGGTCTTGGCCTCCATGGGCCACAGGTCGGGGTCGCGGGTGAGGGTGCCCTCGGGGTAGAAGGCCACGCACTCGCCCTTGTTGATGGCGTCGACGGCGGCGCGGAAGGCGTTGGCGGCGTCGGTGCTCTCGCGGTAGACGGGGATCTGGCCGGTGCCGCGCAGCAGGGTGCCGACGAAGCCGTTGCGGAAGAGGCCGGCCTTGGCCAGGAAGCGGGGGACGCGCCCGGTGTTGTACTGGAAGTGCGCGTAGGAGAGCGGGTCCAGATAGGAGTTGTGGTTGACGGCGGTGATAAAGCCGCCGTCGGCCGGAATGTGCTCCATTCCGCGCCACTCCCGCTTGAACAGAACCACGAGCGGCGGTTTCGCCAACACCGCCGTAAAGCGGTACCAGAAGCCGATTCTGTGGCGGGACACGCGTACACCCTTCTCTTGGGACCTGGAAGCTTCCGCGGGTCCGCTGCGCACCCTGCGGCCGGACAAGTCTGGCCCCGGGTACCCGGTCTGTCGAGAACACCGTAACCCCGTGCCCCTCCGCGGACCCCGGCAGCCGGTGGCGGGCAACAATGAACGCCGTACGCGAGACGGGAAGGAAGGACTGCCGTGGCCTGGACCCTGGTGGTGCCGTTGAAGCCGCTGGCCCGGGCCAAGAGCCGCCTGGCGGACGCCGTCGGGGCCCTGCCGCGGTCCGCGCTGGCGCTGGCCTTCGCGCTGGACACGGTGGACGCGGCGCTGGCCTGCGCGGCGGTGGACGGTGTGGTGGTTGTCACCGACGATCCGCTGGCGGGCGCGGAACTGGCCGCGCTCGGCGCCCGCACGGTGCCCGAACCGCCCGGCGGCCAGGGGCTGAACGCGGCGCTGGCGCACGGCGCGCACACCGTCCGCGCGCACCGCCCGGGGGCGGCCGTGGCGACGCTGAACGCCGACCTTCCCGCACTGCGCCCGGCGGAACTCGGGCGGGTGCTCGATTCGGCGGCGGAATTCCCGCGGGCATTTCTCGCCGATGCGGCGGGAATCGGGACGACGCTGCTGGCGGCGGCTCCCGGAATGGCTTTGGCGCCGGCGTTCGAGGGCCGTTCGCGCGCCCGGCACCGGGCTTCCGGCGCCCGGGAAATCCTGTTGTCCGGGGTGGATTCCGTGCGCCGGGACGTGGACACCGGCGCGGATTTGCGGGCCGCGCTGGCCCTGGGCGTGGGCCCCAGGACGGCCGCGCTCGCCGGGGAGCGTCCGGAGGCCAGGGTTCCGCCCCCGGTGCGGTGACGGACTAGGCTGCGCCCATGCAGGCCACCGCGTACACCTACGATCCCGAGACCCGTTCCGGCAGCGTCCTCCTGGACGACGGCACCCCGGTGTCCTTCGACGCCGCCGCGTTCGACGCGGGCGGGCTGCGGCTGTTGCGGCCGGGGCAGCGGGTGCGGATCGAGTGCGAAGGGTCCCAGGACGCCCCGGAGGGCCTCCGTGTGACCTTGGTGACCCTCCAGACCTTCTGAGGGCCCCGAAGGGCGTTCACGCCCGCCGAGGACGCCTCCTGTGCCGTCACACACCGCGGGCCGGGCTCCCCGGAGGGAGCCCGGCCCGGCGGTGACGCCGTCCGCAGCCTTTACTTCTTCTTGGCCGTGGTCTTCTTGGCGGTGGTCTTGCGCGCGGTGGTCTTGCGCGCCGGAGCCTTGACCGCGGCGGCCTTCTTCGCCGGAGCGGTCTTCTTGGCCGTGGTCTTCTTCGCCGCGGCGGTGGTCTTCTTCGCCGTGGTCTTCTTGGCGGTCGCCTTGGCCGGAGTGGCCTTCTTCGCCGTGGTCTTCTTCGCCGCCGTGGTCTTCGCCGCGGTGGCCTTCTTCGCCGCGGTCGTCTTCTTGACGGCCGCCTTCTTGGCGGTGGCCTTCTTCGCGGTGGCCTTCTTGGCCGCGGCCTTGGTGGTGGCCTTGCCGCCCGTGAGGCTGCCCTTGGGCGCCTTCTTCACGGCGACCTCGCCGCCCTTCGGCAGCTTCTTCGAGCCGCTCACCAGGTCCTTGAAGCCCTGGCCGGCGCGGAAGCGCGGAACCGCGGTCTTCTTGACCCGAACACGCTCGCCGGTCTGCGGGTTGCGGGCGTAACGGGCCGGGCGCTCGACCTTCTCGAACGAACCGAAGCCGGTGACCGAGACCCGGTCGCCGGCCACAACCGCGCGCACAATGGCGTCGAGTACGGCATCGACAGCGTCAGCGGCCTGCTGACGGCCGCCCATCTTGTCGGCAATCGCTTCAACGAGCTGCGCCTTGTTCACGTCTTCCCCTTCGGAGACTTTGCTGGAATTGTTCCAGCCTTTTCGCACGTTAGGCAGATATATACCGCAAATCAAACACGAAACGGTCTAATCACCCTTGTGCCGCAACGAACCCGACCCATCACGGAGTTCCGTCGGTGCCGCGCTCTGAAGGGAAACGGCCCTCGTCGAGGTCCTTCATCAGCCGGTCCAGACGCATTGCCGCGCCTGAGAGATCGTGCTTCGCCGCAGCCGTGATGGCCAGCAGCTTCCGGGACAGCGCCATCCGTACGCCCTCCGGGACTTGCAGTGCGCGCACCCGGGAGTGCGCTTCCTTGAGTTGGTCCGCGACGAGCCGGTAGAGCTCGAGTTGGCTGTCGCGTTCCATGCACCGATTGTGCCATCTGAGGCGAGTTGTCGCCTCACAGGGCCTCAACAAAGGGGTGCGCCCCCTGTCCGAAGACAGGGGGCGCATCATGCCAAACCTGGGGTGAGCAGCGGAAATCCGGGGTCCCCGGGAGTCCTCCGCGCTCCGCCGAACGGGCGTGAAATTCGGCCTCAGAGCAGGGTCGTGGAGGGCTTGAAGCCGGGCCGGCGGGCCTCGAAGACGGCGATGTCGGCCTCGTGCCGAAGGGTCAGTCCGATGTCGTCGAGCCCCTCCAGCAACCGCCACCGGGCGTTCTCGTCAAGGTCGAAACCGGCCGTGATGGCCCCGGCCCGCACCTCGCGGGCGACGAGGTCCACGGTCACCTCCGCCGTCGGGTCGGCCTCGGTCAGCTCCCACAGCCGCTCCACGGTCTCCTGCGGGAGGACGACCGTCAGGAGCCCGTTCTTGAGCGAGTTGCCGCGGAAGATGTCCGCGAAGCGGGACGAGACGACGGCCCTGAACCCGTAGTTCTGCAGCGCCCAGACGGCGTGTTCGCGCGAGGAGCCGGTGCCGAAGTCGGGGCCGGCGACCAGGACCGAGGCGCCCGCGCGCTCGGGGCGGTTGAGCACGAACTCCGGGTCCCTGCGCCAGGCCTCGAAGAGCCCGTCCTCGAAACCGTCGCGGGTGACCTTCTTGAGCCAGTGCGCGGGGATGATCTGGTCGGTGTCGACGTTGCTGCGGCGCAGCGGGACGGCCCGGCCGGTGTGTGCGGTGAAGGCTTCCACCATGCTCTCCTGTTGCTCGTGCGGTGTGCTGCGGTCGGCGTGCTGCGGTACAGTGCCGCGCGCTCAGGCCGCCAGGGCGGGCGCGGCCGTGAGGTCGGCCGGCGAGGCGAGATGGCCCAGCACCGCGGTGGCGGCGGCGACCTGGGGCGAGACCAGGTGGGTGCGGCCGCCCTTCCCCTGCCTGCCCTCGAAGTTGCGGTTGGAGGTCGACGCCGACCGCTCGCCGGGCGCCAGTTGGTCCGGGTTCATGCCCAGGCACATCGAGCAGCCCGCGTGCCGCCACTCGGCGCCGGCCGCGGTGAACACCTTGTCCAGCCCCTCCTCGACGGCCTGCAGCGCCACCCGGACCGAGCCCGGGACGACCAGCATCCGGACGCCCTCGGCCACGGAACGGCCGTGCAGGACGGCCGCCGCGGCCCGCAGGTCCTCGATCCGCCCGTTGGTGCACGAGCCCACGAAGACGGTGTCCACCCGGATGTCCCGCAGCGGCTGACCCGGCGTCAAGTCCATGTATTCCAGGGCCTTTTCGGCGGCGAACCGCTCGGAGGCGTCCTCGTACGAGGCCGGGTCGGGGACGGCCGCCGCGAGCGGGGCGCCCTGCCCCGGATTGGTGCCCCAGGTGACGAACGGCGAGAGCTCGGAGGCGTCGATGACCACCTCGCGGTCGAAGACGGCGTCGTCGTCGGTGCGCAGGGTGCGCCAGTAGGCGACCGCCTCGTCCCACGCGGCGCCCTCGGGGGCGTGCGGGCGGCCCTTGAGGTAGGCGAACGTCGTCTCGTCGGGGGCGATCATGCCGGCCCGGGCGCCCGCCTCGATGGACATGTTGCACACGGTCATCCGGGCCTCCATCGAGAGCTTCTCGACGGCGGGGCCGCGGTACTCGATGACGTGGCCCTGACCGCCGCCGGTGCCGATCCTGGCGATCACGGCCAGGATCAGGTCCTTCGCGGTGACCCCGTCGGGGAGTTCGCCCTCCACGGTGACGGCCATGGTCCTGAACGGGGCCAACGGCAGGGTCTGGGTGGCCAGCACGTGCTCGACCTGGCTGGTGCCGATGCCGAAGGCGAGCGCGCCGAACGCGCCGTGGGTGGAGGTGTGGCTGTCGCCGCAGACGACGGTGGTGCCGGGCTGGGTCAGTCCCAGTTGCGGTCCCACCACGTGGACAACGCCCTGCTCCACGTCGCCCAGTGGGTGCAGCCGTACGCCGAACTCGGCGCAGTTGCGGCGCAGGGTCTCCAGCTGGGTGCGCGAGACCGGGTCCGCGATGGGCTTGTCGATGTCGAGCGTGGGGGTGTTGTGGTCCTCGGTGGCGATGGTCAGGTCGCGGCGGCGGACCGGGCGTCCGGCCTTGCGCAGCCCGTCGAACGCCTGCGGGCTGGTGACTTCGTGCAGCAGGTGCAGATCGATGAAGAGGAGGTCCGGCTCGCCCTCGGCGCGCGTGACGACATGGTCGTCCCAGACCTTCTCCGCCAGTGTCCGTCCCATCGCTGTCCCTCCGGGTTGGGTGCTGTGGGTACAGGTTGGCGGCTTCCGCCGAAATATGAACTTGCGTTTCACAGAGTGAGACGCGAGTATCGTTGCATGGACAATTCTGGCGGCGCGGTCGGCGCCTCGAGCGGAGTGGGCGTTCTCGACAAGGCGGCTCTGGTGCTGAGCGCCCTGGAGTCCGGCCCGGCCACGCTGGCCGGGCTGGTCACGGCCACCGGGCTGGCGCGACCGACGGCGCACCGGCTGGCGGTGGCCCTGGAGCACCACCGCATGGTGGCGCGCGACATGCAGGGCCGCTTCATCCTCGGCCCCCGGCTGAGCGAACTGGCCGCGGCGGCGGGCGAGGACCGGCTCCTGGCCTCGGCCGGGCCGGTGCTCACGCATCTGCGCGACGTGACGGGCGAGAGCGCCCAGCTCTATCGCCGCCAGGGCGACATGCGGATCTGCGTGGCCGCCGCGGAACGGCTGTCCGGATTGCGGGACACGGTGCCCGTCGGGTCCACGCTGCCCATGAAGGCGGGCTCGGCGGCGCAGGTGCTCATGGCCTGGGAGGAGCCCGAGCGGCTGCACCGCGGGCTGCAGGGCGCCCGCTTCACGGCGACGGCGCTGTCCGGGGTGCGGCGGAGGGGGTGGGCGCAGTCGATCGGCGAACGCGAGCCGGGTGTGGCGTCCGTGTCGGCGCCGGTCCGCGGGCCGTCGAATCGCGTGGTCGCGGCCGTCTCGGTCTCCGGACCGATCGAGCGGCTGACGCGGCATCCTGGGCGGATGCATGCGCAGGCGGTGCTGGACGCGGCGGTGCGGCTGACGGAGACGTTGCGGAGGAACGGGTAGTCCGCTGACGCGGTGAGTTTGCCCCGGACCCTCCCCCAGAGGGGGTACCCCCACTTTCACCGTTTCTTCCGGGGAGACCCCGGGCCCCATTCGCCCTTCGGGCGAAGTCCTCAAGCGCCGGACGGGCTATTCAGCCCGTCCGGCGCTTGAGGACAGCGCGCGGAGCGCACCCCGTGCGCCGCCCCAGCCCATACGCCGGCATCCCGCTGTACAGCGACTCGTGCGACCCCGCCGGCACCACATACGTCTCGTGCCAGACCCCCACCCGGCCCGCCCCCGCCCGCGCCCGCCGGTTGAAGGCGGTCCACGCCGGGCGGTGCAGGCGCCCCCGGCCGCGGGCGTACGCGAGCAGCTTCTCGCGCGACTCCCAGTACTGGACGACCATGTACTCCCGCGGCCCGGCCGACAGCATCCGGTACGCCAGCAGCCCGCTCCCGCGGTTCGCGCCTCAGCTCCCGGACCATGCGCGGCATGCCCGCCATCACGGGCAGCCAATGCCGCACGGACCGCCACCGGTTGACCCGCATGCCGATCAGGAAGACGACCACCTCCCCCTCGGCCGCCGCCGTGACGCGCTCCGCGATCGGTGTCCCGCTCATGGCCATGCCGTCCCCTCGGGGTCGTCGGAGGTCATAAGATAGCGCCGCTATCCATGCTCGGATAGTGCCACTGTCCAAGGAGGTGCGCAAGCACGATGCGCCTGGCCGAGCTCAGCGAACGCAGCGGGGTGTCCACCGCGACGATCAAGTACTACCTGCGGGAGGGGCTGCTCCAGCCCGGGCACCGGGTCTCGGCGACCCAGGCCTCCTACGACGAGGAACACCTGCGCCGGCTGCGCCTGGTGCGGGCCCTGATCCAGATCGGCCGGATGCCCGTGGCCACGGCCCGGGAGGTCATCGCCGCGGCCGAGGACGAGTCGCTCGACCCACTACATGCGGCTCGGCGCGGCCACCTGGGCGCTGCCGCACGACGCGGCCCCACAGGCGGACGACGCGTCCGCCACGGCCGCTCACGCCGCCGTGGAGGCCCTCCTGGAGCGGCTGGGCTGGCAGCACCACGGCGGCCCGGCGTACGAGACGCTGGTGGCCTCCGTGGCCGCGCTGTACCGGCCTCGGCTACCCGTGCGACACGGCGCACCTGCTGCCGTACGGCCGGCTGGCGGCGGAGCTCGCCGTCACCGACCTGGACCTGGTGGCGGCGGAGCGCGACGCCGACGGGGCAGATCGAGGCGGCGGTGGCGCTCACGGTGCTGTACGAGCCGGTGCTGCTGAGTCTGCGGCGGATGGCGCACGCGGAGGAGTCGGCGCGGCGGTTCGCCCACCGGGACGCGGAGGCGGCCACGCCGCCAGCACCAGGCCCGGCGTCCGTCCCACCCGATCAACGTGATGACCTGCGCCAGATGCGGTGCCAGACCGGACAGTTCCACGACGCGGTGACGCGCCGCCCGCGCCCGCGCGAAGGTCATCAGCAGCCGCAGCCCGCCGAGGTCCAGGAAACTCCACCCGGGACATCTCCAGCCGCACGTCCTCCCGGACGGCCGCCACGGACCGGCAGGGCGTCCCGCAGCTGCCGGTGCGAGGAGGCTTCCACGACGCCCTCCAGGCGCGCAGCCCCTGCGGGCGGTAGGTGCGGACGACGAGGAGTTCGGCGGTCCGCACCAGGGGGTCGGCCTCGACGACGCGGGAGTGCGCGGACTCGACGGCGTCCCGTACGGAGGGCGTCGCAGCGGCGGACGTCGTACTGGCAGACGGCCAGTGCCCGCCCGGAGCCGAACTCCGCGTCCAGCGACGCCTCGTGGGCCCGGCAGCCGGCAGGCGTCGCCCCCGTCGCGCAGGGCGGCGGTCAGGTCGGCGGCGACCCGCAGGGCGCGGAAGCCCTCCGCGCGCGAGCGGGCCGCGGCCCGGCGCAGGCGGCCGAGCAGTGCGGCGGACTCCAACCCGCCCCCGCCGGCGAGGAATTCGCCGAGGGGGAGGACCTCCACGCGGCCCTCGGACCGGCCCTGGTCGAGGAGGGCGGCGGGACCGCGGGGGTCGCGGGGCCTGCCAGGTAGAGGATCTTGTCCTGGGCGTCCAGGCCGTCGCGTACGAAGTCGCGCAGGACCGCGGTCCGCTCCTCGTCCGACGTGTAGGGCAGGCAGACATGGTCACCGCGGGCCGGAGGTCACCGACATGGACCCGGCGGAGGCGCGCCACGGGGATGGGCCATGCCGGGAATTATGGTGGCGGACCCCGGTCCCGGAAAGGGCGCGTGGAAAACGAGAAGATGCCCCCCGCGAATGCGAGAGGCATCTTCCTTACTTGTACCCCCGACCGGATTCGAACCGGCGCTACCGCCTTGAGAGGGCGGCGTGCTAGGCCGCTACACAACGGGGGCAAGTCATCTGCTCGACCATGAGGTCTTGCGCTGGGCTACCAGGACTCGAACCTAGACTAAATGAACCAGAATCACTCGTGCTGCCAATTAACACCATAGCCCATGGTGTTACCAGTACCCCCGACCGGATTCGAACCGGCGCTACCGCCTTGAGAGGGCGGCGTGCTAGGCCGCTACACAACGGGGGCCCTAGCGATTCCTTCCAGGAATCAACCTGTCAGGAACCAGTACCCCCGACCGGATTCGAACCGGCGCTACCGCCTTGAGAGGGCGGCGTGCTAGGCCGCTACACAACGGGGGCTAGTCACTGCATTTCGAAGAGAATGTTATCAGCAATTCGAAGGAATTCTGTAATTCTCTTGCTGGGGTACCAGGACTCGAACCTAGACTAAGTGAACCAGAATCACTCGTGCTGCCAATTACACCATACCCCACCAGAACTCGACCCCCCTGAAGGGGTCTTGCTCGGGCTTGCGCCTCCCGCTCCGGCACTCTCGGCCCTCTCGGGCGGCCGCAGGAAGAACATTACCCGAAGGTGGACGGGGCACCAAAATCGATAACCGGGCGCAGCAGCCCGGGCAGCTCGTCAGCCGGCCCGGACGCGCCGTACGCCGTCCGGCACGGCGGTCCCGCCCGTCCCTCCCGTGCGGTCCCAGCGCACACCCGCGTGCAGCCCCGCGGCCTGGCGCCGCGACCGCGTGCGGTCTCCAGCTGGTCTCCCCACGTGAGACGACCTCGCCGGGGCGCAGCCCGAGCCTGGCGCAGGCGTCCCGGAACGCCCCGGGGGTCGGGCTTGGCGCAGCCCAGCAGATCGGCCCCCCAGCACGTCCTCGAAGTGCCCGGCCACCCCCAGGGCGGCCAGCTTGCGCCACTGCTGCGCCGTGGTGGCGTTGGGAGAGCACCGCCTGGCGGAAGTGGCGCCCCACGGCCTCCAGGGCGGGCCCCCGCGTCGGGGAAGAGCGTCCAGGCGGCCTCGTAGTGCCGCACGTAGCGGGCGAACCAGGCGTCGGCCGCGGCCCCGTCGAGCCGGGCGCCCAGGAACGCCCGTACGCGCTCGCGCCGGTGCTCCTGGAAATCGATCTCCCCGGCGAGGAAGCGGGCGAACTGCGCCTCCATGGCCTCCCGCCACAGCGAAAAAGGCCCGCCCGGCGGTTCCGTACCGCGCGAGCAGGCCTTCGGCCTCGAGATGCCGCGTCACACACCGGTCCGGTCGGAGCCGGTGTGGTCGAAGAGGGTGTCGTCGACGTCCCAGAGGACCGCACGCAGGGGCACGCGGTCGAGGCTACCGGCCCGGACCGGGCTAGGTCAGTGCCTCGACGGCCGCCTTCGCGCCGTGGCCGACCACCCGGCCCACCGCGGCGACGGCACGCACCGCGACCGACAGGCCGCCCTGGGCCGCCACGTCCAGGGTGGCGTCCCGCGACCCTGCCGGCGAACTCCCCCCGCGTCCCCGGGACGGTTGCTTCCTGCTGCGCTTGCGCTTGTCACCGAGCATGCGGACACCTTACGGAAGAGGAAACGGCGTCCGGGAGGCCGAAGGGGCTCCCGGACGCCGTTTCGAACAGAACCGTTACGCGGCCAGCTTCGCCAGCGCCGCGTCCACGCGGGACAGCGTGCGCTCGCGGCCCAGGACCTCCAGGGACTCGAACAGCGGCAGGCCGACGGTGCGGCCCGTGACGGCCACCCGGACCGGGGCCTGGGCCTTGCCGAGCTTGAGGCCGTGCTCCTCGCCGGCGACGACGACGGCGGCCTTGATCGCCTCGGCGTTCCAGTCGGCGGCGGCCAGCTTCTCGCGGGCCGTGCGCAGCAGCGCGTCCGAGCCCTCCTTCATGGCCTTGGCCCAGGACGCCTCGTCCTCGGCCGGCTGGTCCAGGAAGAGGAAGTCCACGTTGGCCGTGATGTCGGAGAGGACCGTGAGACGGGTCTGCGCGTGCGGGGCGATCGCCTCGAACTGCGCCCGGTCGAACGCCTCCGGCGCCCAGGTGGCGTGCGGGGCGCGCAGCCACGGCTCGCAGGCCGCGATGAACGCCTTCACGTCCAGCTGACGGATGTGGTCGGCGTTGATCGCCTCGGCCTTCTTCAGGTCGAAGCGGGCCGGGTTGGCGTTGACGTCCTTGATGTCGAAGGCCGCCACCATCTCGTCCATCGAGAAGATGTCCTGGTCGCCGGAGAGCGACCAGCCCAGCAGGGAGAGGTAGTTGAGCAGGCCCTGCGGCAGGAAGCCGCGCTCCCGGTAGAGGTTGAGCGAGGACTGCGGGTCGCGCTTGGAGAGCTTCTTGTTGCCCTCGCCCATGACGTAGGGCAGGTGGCCGAACTCCGGGACGGCCTTGGCGACGCCCAGCTCGATCAGCGCCTTGTAGAGGGCGATCTGCCGCGGGGTGGAGGAGAGCAGGTCCTCGCCGCGCAGGACGTGGGTGATCTCCATCAGCGCGTCGTCGACCGGGTTGACGAGCGTGTACAGCGGGGCGCCGTTGGCCCGGACGATGCCGAAGTCCGGCACGTTCTCCGGGGTGAAGGTGAGCTCGCCGCGGACCAGGTCGGTGAAGGTGATCGTCTCGTCGGGCATCCGGAAGCGGACGATCGCCGGGCGGCCCTCGGCCTCGTAGGCGGCCTTCTGCTCGGGGGTCACGACGCGGCACTTGCCGTCGTAGCCGGACGGCTTGCCGGCGGCGCGGGCGGCCTCGCGGCGGGCGTCGAGCTCCTCGGCGGTGCAGTAGCAGTGGTAGGCGTGGCCGGAGGCCAGCAGCTTCTCCGCGACGTCGCGGTAGATGTCCATGCGCTGCGACTGGCGGTACGGCGCGTGGGGGCCGCCCACCTCGGGGCCCTCGTCCCACTCGAAGCCCAGCCAGCGCATGGCCTCGAGCAGCTGCTCGTACGACTCCTCCGAGTCGCGGGCCGCGTCGGTGTCCTCGATGCGGAAGACCAGGGTGCCGCCGTGGTGGCGGGCGAACGCCCAGTTGAAGAGGGCGGTGCGGACCAGGCCCACGTGGGGGTTGCCGGTCGGCGAGGGACAGAAACGTACGCGGGGGGGTACCCCCTGCTCGAGCGAAGTCGAGAGCTTGGGGGAGTTCGCGTTAGCCACGCTTGATCACCTTGTTGGTGAGAGTGCCGATGCCTTCGATGGTGACGGCGACCTCGTCGCCGTCGTTCAGGGGTCCGACCCCGGCCGGGGTGCCGGTCAGGACGACGTCGCCGGGGAGCAGCGTCATCGCCTCGGTGATGTGGACGATCAGGTCCTCGACCGAACGCAGCATCTGCGAGGTGCGGCCGCTCTGCCGGGTCTCGCCGTTGACCGTGCAGGTGATGGCGAGGTCGGCCGGGTCCAGCTCGGTCTCGATCCAGGGGCCGAGGGGGCAGGCGGAGTCGAAGCCCTTGGCGCGGGCCCACTGCTTCTCGCGCTGCTGGACGTCGCGCGCGCGGTGACGTCGTTGGCGCAGGTGTAGCCGAGGATGACGTCCTTGACGCGCTCGCGCGGGACCTCGCGGCACATGCGGCCGATGACGACGGCCAGTTCGGCCTCGTGGTGCACGTCCTGGGAGAAGGAGGGGTACAGGACCGGGTCGCCGGAGCCGACGACCGAGGTGGACGGCTTGAAGAAGGCGACGGGCACCTCGGGCACCTCGTTGCCCAGCTCCGCGGCGTGCTCGGCGTAGTTGCGGCCGATGGCGACGACCTTGCTGGGGAGGACGGGCGGCAGCAGGCGCACCTTGTTCAACGGGACCTTGGTGCCGCTGAGCTCGAAGTCGCCGTAGGGGATGCCCTTGATGATGTCGAGGACGGGGCCGCCCTCTACTGAGGCGTCCCCCTCCACGGCGCCGTATCCGACGTTGCCGTCGATGGAGAATCTGGCGATGCGCACGGGTTGCTGGGCCCCTTGTCTGGTTGGCCGGAGTCTGACACTCCAGGCTATCCCGGGAGGCGTCGGCGACCCGTGCGCCGCAGGTTTTCGTCCTGGCCCGTCAGTCCTGGGCCTGCGGCACCGGCGCCACCATCAGGGTGGTGCGGCGGGGGTTGGCGGTGACGGTCGGCAGCTCCAGCGCGTGCTCCGGACGCTCGGCGTCGAACAGGCCCTTGCTGTCCGCCAGGTGCGCGAGCGTGGTGCGGCGCGGGTTGGCCGTCTTCCGCCGGGCAGGGCGGGAGGGCCGGATGGGCTTGGAGGTGGTGGTCACTGAAGTGCCTCGTGTGGTCGGGGTGACGGGCAGATGAGCAAAGGTCCAGGCTAGGCGCGCCTTTCCCCGCCGTGCGGGACGGAAAGCAAGGAGTCACCTGTGAGTTTGCTCACGAATCTCGCGACAAAAGCCGCATTGCGGGCGGGTGTTCGGTGCGAACGAAACGGACATTGTAGGGCTGAACCTGACGTTCCGCTCCTGATCATGGCGACTGGGACACGGGGCATTCAACGAGGCAACGGGGACGAGTCCTCCCTGTACGCCCGATATAAAGACCCACCTTTTCCACACTCCGTTATCTCTGACGAACACGGTGTGACCGGTTTCGGAGGTGGCTGCACCGGCCTTGTTGGGAGATCCGGCACTGTGCTGGAATTCCACGGACCGCCAGGGGGGCACCGCGGTCCCCCCACGACTCGACACCGTCCCTCCGCTTCATACCGGCGGGACGCCTGGTCCAGAGGTTGCGACGCTAGTGCAGGGACGTTTCAAGAGGGATGGCAGCGCTGCGGCGGAGAAGGAGCCGCGCGCTGTGACCGACCGCGGCACGTCCGTCGACGCGCCGACCGGCGGCGAACCCGCCGAACGGCCGAAGGCGAAGGGCCCGAGCGGGCCGGGCTCACGAATAGCCCTGCGCAACTGGCGCATCTCGACCCGACTCGTCTCACTGCTCGCCCTCCCCGTCGTCGCGGCGACGACGCTGGGTGGTCTGCGCATCGAGGACTCGCTCAAGAACCTCGACCAGCTCGACCACATGAAGCTGCTGACGGAGATGACCGGGGCGGCCACCGACCTGGCGAGCGCGCTCCAGGACGAGCGCGACCAGTCCGCCGGTCCGATCACCAAGCTCAACCCCAAGGACGACGCCGTCGTCTCCTCGCGGCAGAAGACCGACCGGGCCATCAAGGACTTCGTGGACGTCACCGCCCGGGTGAAGGCCGGCGACGGCTCGATGGTCGGTGTGTCGGCGACCCTCGTCGACATCTCCAACCAGCTCAAGAAGATCCAGGAGATCCGGAAGGCGGCGTACAAGAAGGACGACTACATCTCGCAGACGGTCAACCAGTACAGCCGTCTGGTCACCTCGCTGCACGGGCTGTCCCAGGACATGGCCCAGGCGTCCAGCAACGCCGACATGATCTCCGCGGCCCGTACGCTGGCGGCCTTCTCCTCCGCCAAGGAGTACGCCTCCATCCAGCGCGCCGTGATCAGCGCCGGACTCGCCAACCCGAAGGGCCCCGGCCTCCTCGAGAACGACCGTCAGACCGGCCACGCGGCGTGGTACGACGAGCAGGAGGCCCTCAAGCGGTTCCAGGCCATCCACGGCGACGAGGACCGCGACCTGCTGCAGGAGCTGAACGGCAGCTCGACCGACGTCGTCTCCGCGGAGACCTACGCGGACCGGGTGCTGACCAACCCCGCCCTCCTCAAGGCCGACAACAAGTCCTACCGCGACTGGTTCGACCAGGACACCGTCAAGATGACGGCGATGACCAAGATCGAGAAGACGCTTCTCGAGCAGATGGAGCAGAAGTCCGCCGAACTGCGCGACGACGCCCAGTCGGACGCCATCTTCAACGCGGCCCTCATCGTCCTCGTCCTCGGCATCTCGCTGGTCGGCGCCTTCGTCGTGTCCCGGTCCATGGTGCGCTCGCTGCGCCGCCTCCAGGACACCGCCCAGAAGGTCGCCCAGGACCGTCTGCCCGAGCTCGTCAAGCAGCTCTCCGAGGCCGACCCGCAGGACGTCGACACGTCCGTCGAGTCCGTCGGCGTCCACAGCCGCGACGAGATCGGCAAGGTGGCCGCGGCCTTCGACGACGTGCACCGCGAGGCCGTCCGCCTCACCGCCGAGCAGGCCCTCCTCCGGGGCAACGTCAACGCGATGTTCACCAACCTCTCGCGCCGTTCCCAGGGCCTCATCCAGCGTCAGCTCTCGCTCATCTCCGAACTGGAGTCCCGCGAGGCCGACCCGGACCAGCTGTCCTCGCTCTTCAAGCTCGACCACCTCGCGACCCGTATGCGCCGTAACGGTGAGAACCTCCTCGTTCTCGCCGGTGAGGAGCCCGGCCGACGGTGGACCCGCCCGGTCCCGCTGGTCGACGTCCTCCGCGCCGCCGCGTCCGAGGTGGAGCAGTACGAGCGCATCGAGCTGACCGGTGTGCCGGCGACCGAGGTCGCGGGCCGCGTGGTCAACGACCTCGTGCACCTCCTCGCCGAGCTGCTGGAGAACGCGACGTCGTTCTCCTCCCCGCAGACCAAGGTCAAGGTCACCGGTCACGCACTGCCGGACGGCCGCGTGCTGGTCGAGATCCACGACACCGGCATCGGCCTGTCCGCCGAGGACCTGGCCGCGATCAACGAGCGGCTCGCCAGCCCGCCGACCGTGGACGTCTCCGTCTCGCGGCGCATGGGTCTGTTCGTGGTCGGCCGCCTGTCCCTGCGACACGGCGTCCGCATCCAGCTCCGCCCGTCCGACTCGGGCGGCACCACGGCGCTCGTCATGCTCCCGGTCGACGTGGCCCAGGGCAACAAGCGCCCCACGCCGGGCGTTCCGGGCGGTGCTCCCGGCATGCCGGGCGGCGGCGTTCCCGGCATGCCCGGTGGCGGAATGCCCGGCCTCCCCGGCGGTGGCATGCCCGGCGGCCCCGGTGCCCCCGGCCTCCCCGGCGGCACCAACCTTTCGAAGGGTTCCCCGTCCCTGCCCGGTGGCGGCGGTCCCGCCGGCGCCCCGCAGGGCGGCGGCGCCCCGGACCCCGCGCCGAGCCTCGGCCAGCTTCCGGACAGCGGGCCCCGCCCGCCGATCCCGTCGCGCACCGGCGGCAAGACCAGGAGCGGTCTGCCCACGCGGGTGAAGGGTGCGACCCCGGGCGCCGGCGCGCCGACCGGCGGCCCGAGCCTCTTCGACTCGCCCACCCCGCCCTCCGCCGCGGACCGCACGTCCGACGACGGCCGTCCGCCGCTCCCGGCCCGGGGCGGCAAGCGCCCCGCCGTGATCGCCCCGGTGGGCAACGGCCGCCGCCCGCAGCTGCCCAAGCGCGGGGACGCCCCCACCGGGGGAGCCTCCGACGGCAACGGCCTGCCCACCCGTCCGGCGCCGAGCTGGGGCAACGACAAGCCCGCGGCCCCGGCCGCCCCGCAGCCCGCCGCTCCCGCGGACGACTGGCCGCTCGCCTCCGGCTCCGGCCGTGCCGCGCGGGAGACCCCGCGCGGCCACGAGCAGACCGAGGCCCCGGCCGGCCCCGCCGCCTTCGGCACGCCCGGCCCGCAGAACGGCCCCGGTGACACCGGGCAGTTCGCGCTGCCCGCGGAGCCGCAGTCCGGCACGACCGGCCAGTTCGCGCTGCCCTCCGACACGGCGCAGTTCCCGCAGCTCGCGCCGGTGCCGGACAACAGCACCACCGGCCGTACCCCCATGCCTCCCACGCCGGCCGACGACCCCGTCGCCACCGGTCAGTACCCGCGCCTCGCGCCCGTGCCCGAGCCGGAGAGCAGCACCACCGGACGGACGGCCCTGCCCGGCGCCGGCCCGGACGCGGCTCCGTCGGACACCGCGCAGTTCCCGCAGCTGGCGCCGGTGCCCGGGCCCGGGGCCGGTACGCCGCCCGCGGGGACCCCGCTCTTCCAGGAACTGGAGTCGCACTGGTTCCGCGAGGAGAACCAGGCGCCCGCCGAGCCGCAGCAGGAGCTGCCCCGGCGCGAGCCGGCCCGGCCGCTCCGCGGCACCGACGCGGCGGACGACGGGAACGCCCGGGCCGACTGGAACGAGTCCCCCAACGACGCGCGCTGGCGCCGGGCCGAGCAGCTGCGCGAGCCCCTCGCCGGCGGCACCACCGGATCCGGGCTGCCGCGCCGTGTCCCCCGTGCCAACCTCGTGGAGGGCACGGCCCAGCAGCAGTCCCTGCCCGGAGGCCCGCAGGTCTCCCGCGCGCCCGAAGAGGTGCGCGGGCGGCTGACCAACCTCCGCCGCGGCATCCAGCAGGGACGTCAGGCCGGCACCGGGCCGGCCACCGGTAGCAGCAACAATGTTGGCCCCACCTACCAGCAGGAGCGTTAGTTGAGTCCGATGAGCCAGGCGGCGCAGAATCTGAACTGGTTGATCACCAACTTCGTGGAGAACACCCCGGGGGTGTCCCACACGGTGGTGGTGTCCGCCGACGGACTTCTGCTCGCCATGTCCGAAGGGTTCCCCCGGGACCGCGCGGACCAGCTGGCAGCCGTGGCCTCCGGCCTGACCTCGCTGACGTCCGGCGCGAGCCGGATCTTCGAGGGCGGCCCCGTGAACCAGACCGTGGTGGAGATGGAGCGCGGCTTCCTCTTCATCATGTCGGTCTCGGACGGTTCTTCCCTGGCCGTCCTGGCGCACCCGGAGTGCGACATCGGCCTCGTGGGCTACGAGATGGCCCTCCTGGTCGACCGCGCGGGCACCGTCCTGACGCCCGACCTCCGCGCCGAACTGCAGGGAAGCCTGCTGAACTGACCGTACACACACCGCAAATCCCGTCCGACCGTACGGCCGAAAGCTCCCACCGGCCCCCGCTCGACGGCATCATTGCCTTCCTGCTGTCCCGCCCGGAGGATTCATGACCCCGCCCGTCTCGCCCGGCCCGTACGGCGCATCTCACCACATGCCGTACGGGAGTGAAGGCGATCAGCCACTGGTCCGTCCCTACGCCATGACGGGCGGCCGGACCCGGCCGCGCTACCAGCTCGCCATCGAGGCGCTGGTCAGCTCCACGGCCGATCCGTCCCAGCTGGGCACCCTGCTTCCGGAGCACCAGCGGATCTGCCACCTGTGCCGCGAGGTCAAGTCGGTCGCGGAGGTCTCCGCGCTGCTCAACATGCCGCTCGGCGTGGCCCGGATCCTGGTCGCGGACCTGGCGGAGGCCGGCATGGTGGCGATCCACCAGCCGGGCGGCGGCGGCGAGGCCGGCGGTACGCCGGACGTGACACTGCTCGAAAGGGTTCTCAGTGGACTTCGGAAGCTCTAGCGGGAACGCCGGCCGCTCGACGACCTCCGCGAAGATCGTGGTGGCCGGCGGCTTCGGCGTGGGCAAGACCACGTTCGTCGGCGCGGTCTCGGAGATCAGCCCGCTGCGCACCGAGGCCGTGATGACGTCCGCGTCCGCGGGCATCGACGACCTGAGCCACGTCCAGGACAAGACGACCACGACCGTGGCGATGGACTTCGGCCGCATCACCCTGGACGACGACCTGATCCTGTATCTGTTCGGTACGCCCGGGCAGGACCGGTTCTGGTTCATGTGGGACGACCTCGTCCGGGGCGCCATCGGCGCGGTCGTCCTGGTCGACACGCGGCGGCTGGCCGACTGCTTCCCCGCGGTCGACTACTTCGAGAACAGCGGACTGCCGTTCGTCATCGCCCTCAACGGGTTCAACGGCGAACAGCCCTACGCGCCCGAGGAAGTGCGCGAGGCGCTGCAGATCGGTCCCGACGCACCCATCATCACCACCGACGCGCGGCACCGGAACGAGGCGAAGAGCGCCCTCATCACGCTCGTCGAGCACGCGTTGATGGCCCGGCTCAAGTAATCGCCCCAAGTCGCCGCGGAGACGCGGAAGATCAGATTCCGGCGGGCTGTGGGATTGGCCACGGCCCGCCGCCGCGCTTCATAACGTTTCGACAGTGATTCGATACTGAATTGACCGGCTCGCGACAGGACGACGGCACAGCCCGCATTCATTCGACTCCGCTCCGCGCACGATCGGCCCGCCTTTTGGCGCCGCTCGCTCTTAATGCCCGTTTTATGTCGCACCGATCGCGCCGGGCACCGACTTCCCCCGGTGTTTGGAACGCACCTGCCCGGCGTGCTGGAATTCCCCGAACTGGGCCGTCGATGGCCCAGCCGAAAGACGGCACGACTCCACGTGCCGGCGCCGAGAGGTTGTTGGACGAGTGAGGCGAAGAAAGACAGGCACCGCGCAGCAGGCACGAGACGCGCGGGGCAACTTCACACCACCGTCGCAGGCGGCGGCGTCGTCCTCCGGCGCTCCCGAGACCCCCGCCGTGCCCCAGGGCGAGGGCGGACGCTTCTCCCCGCGCAACTGGCGGGTGGCCACCCGGCTGAACGCGATCCTCCTCATCCCGGTGCTCGTCGCCCTCGTCTTCGGCGGACTCGACGTCAAGAAGTCCGTCGACAACTGGACCGAGGCCGAGGACGCGGCGGACACCGCGCGCGTCGTGCGCTCCGCCGCGGACTACGCGCAGGCCCTCCTAGAGGAGCGCGACACCAGCGTCATCCCGCTGCTCGCCGGGCGGCCTGACGACGAAGGCGTCAAGAAGGCCCGCGAGGCGACGGACTCGGCCCAGGCGGAGTTCAACAGGACCGTCAAGTCGATGCCGGACACCGAGAGCCTCCAGCGCCGTCTGAAGGCCGTCCGCGACGCCGAGCCGAAGCTCCCCGAGATCCGGAAGAACGCCTTCAAGAGCGAGGCGGCCCGGACCGAGGACGCCTACGGCTCCATCCAGCGCCCGCTGATGGCCTTCACCAACGAACTCGGCCTGGGCACCGGCACCGTCACCTCCTACGGCCGCATGGTCTACGCGGTCTCCCTGGCGAAGGCCGCCGAGTCGCTGCAGCGCTCCATGGGCACGCACCTGCTGGCCCAGCCCCAAATGGCGAACAAGGACCGGCAGTTCCTGCTGACCTCCTTCGCCTCCTACAACTTCCTGGAGTACATCGCCGCGGACGAGTACCGCAGCGGCGGCTCCAAGGCCGACGTCCGGAACCTCCAGGAGGCACTGGCCAAGGCACAGGGCGACCGGCAGAACAAGATGGCCCTGGCCATCATGTCCGGCGCGTCCGCGGAGAAGCTCAAGGCGCAGGGCATCACGCCCGAGTCCTGGTACACCACCGCCACCGGCAAGTTCGACGCCTACCGCGACCTCGAGAAGCGGCTGGCGGACAAGGCCGTGGACGAGGCCACCAAGGTCTCCGAGGACTCCCAGCAGACCGCCCTCGTCAACTCCTCGGTCATGGTGGTCGCCCTGCTCGCCGCGTTCTTCGTGGCCGGGCGCATCGCCCGCTCGATGAGCCGCAGCATGCGCCGCCTGCGCGGTGCCGCCTTCGAGGTCGCCGAGCAGCGCCTGCCGGCGCTGGTCGACCAGCTGTCGCGGACCGAGCCGGGCCGGATCGACACCCGGGTCCAGCCCATCCCGATCACCACCAAGGACGAGATCGGCGAGGTCGCCCGCGCCTTCGACCAGGTCCACCGCGAGGCCGTCCGGCTCGCCGCCGAACAGGCCCTGCTGCGGGGCAACGTCAACGCGATCTTCACCAACCTCTCCCGCCGCAACCAGAGCCTGATCGAGGGCCAGCTGGAGCTCATCACCGGGCTGGAGAACAACGAGGCCGACCCGGACCAGCTGGAGAACCTCTTCCGGCTCGACCACCTCGCCACCCGCATGCGCCGCAACGGCGAGAACCTCCTCATCCTCGCGGGTGAGGAGCCCGGCCGCCGCTGGGACCAGCCGATCCCGCTGGTGGACGTGCTCCGCGCGGCCTCCTCCGAGGTGGAGGCGTACGAGCGCATCCAGCTGGACGGCGTCCCGGAGGCCGAGATCCACGGCCTGGCCGTGACCGACCTCGTGCACCTGCTCGCCGAGCTGCTGGAGAACGCCACCACGTTCTCCTCCCCGCACACCAAGGTCCGCGTCACCGCGACCCGGCTGCCCGACGGCCGCGTGATCATCGAGATCCACGACAAGGGCATCGGCCTCACCCCCGAGGACTTCGCGGACATCAACCACAAGCTGGCGAACCCGCCGACGGTGGACGCCGCGGTCTCCCAGCGCATGGGTCTCTTCGTGGTCGGCCGCCTCGCCATGCGGCACGGCATCCGCGTCCAGCTGCGCCCCTCCGGCGAGCAGGCCGGCACCACCTCGCTGGTCATGCTCCCCGAGCGCATCACGCACGGTGGCGGCGGCGAGGACGAACTGGCCGGCGACGACTTCACGGTCTCCCGCATCGTCCCCGAGCAGCAGGCGGCGGCCCCGGTCGCCCCGGGCCTGCGCACCGCGGCGGAGCTGGGCTTCGACGACTCGCGCTACGAGGCCCCGCAGGGCGCGCAGGGCGCCGGCCTGCCCGACCCGCTGGACCGGTCCCGGCTCCGCGAGGAGCGCCGGGCGGCCCTGGAGGAGGCGCACGCCCAGGCCGCGGCCCAAACCCCGGCCGGCGACCCGCTGTTCCCCGAGGCCGCGCCCCAGCAGCCGTTCGGGCAGCAGCAGTCGCACGAGCAGATGCTGCCGCACGACACCCGGCAGACCCCCTTCCCGGCTCAGGCACCGGCCGACCAGCCGTATGCCGAGCAGCCGTATACGGAAGGCGGCTACGCCGGGGGCGGCTTCACGGACCAGCAGACGTACGGCGACTACAACGCCCCCGCCGCGCAAGGCGAGTGGAGCGAGTCAGGTACGTACCAGCACGCGTACACGCCGGGTTACGGAGCGGAATCGGAATCTCAGCCGACCGCTGACACGGCCCAGCCGGAGCGCGTAGAGTTCGACCGTCCGGGCCCCGCCACGAGCGGCCCTCCCTCGCTGACCGGGTCCGGTCTGCCGCGCCGCGACAAGCAGTGGCAGCAAGCGGACACGGGCGAGGAGGCCACGAGGGACGGCGGAGAAGCGGACCGGTCCCAGCAGGGACTCGCGCAGCGGTCCCGGCCCGACGAGGGCGGAACCGACGCGCAGTCGGCCAACGACGAGCGCTGGCACCGCGCCGAGCAGCTCCGGGAGCCGAAGGCCGGCGGGATGACCTCCTCCGGTCTCCCCCGCCGGGTGCCCAAGGCGAATCTGGTCGAGGGCAAGGCGGCGGACGCCGCCGAGCAGCGACCGGGGCAGCCGCAGATCTCCCGTGCACCGGAGGACGTCCGCGGCAGGCTCGCCAACCTGCGCCGCGGTGTCCAGCAGGGGCGCAGCGCGGGAACGGACTCCTCGGAGTTCCCCGCGATCACCGCGCACGAGCAGCACCAGCAACACGACCAGGGCTTCGGCCCCGGCGGCACCTACGAGCAGGAGCGTTAGTGTGAGCCCGATGAGCCAGGCGGCGCAGAACCTGAACTGGTTGATCACCAGTTTCGTGGAGAACACCCCAGGGGTGTCCCACACCGTCGTGGTCTCCGCCGACGGACTCCTTCTGGCCATGTCCGAAGGGTTTCCGCGGGACCGCGCGGACCAGCTGGCGGCGGTGGCCTCCGGCCTGACCTCGCTGACCGCGGGTGCGTCCCGGATCTTCGAGGGCGGCGCCGTGAACCAGACCGTGGTGGAGATGGAGCGCGGCTTCCTCTTCATCATGTCGATCTCGGACGGCTCGTCGCTGGCCGTCCTCGCGCACCCGGAGTGCGACATCGGCCTCGTGGGCTACGAGATGGCCCTCCTGGTCGACCGCGCGGGCAATGTGCTGACGCCCGACCTCCGTGCCGAACTGCAGGGGAGCCTTCTCAACTAGCAAAGAGGCAGTGCGTTTCGCGCCACCGCGCCTTAAGGTGCGGTGGCGCGACCAGCAGCAGACAGCAAGTCGGAGGAGGAGACGTGGCAACGCCCCCAGGCGGTTACCCGTATGGCAATGATCAGCAGGCGGGGCCGCCGCTGAACCGCTTCAACTTCCCCTCCGCGCCCAGTCCAAGGGCCCAGCCCGAGCCCCAGGCCCAGCCTCAGTTCCCGCCCCCGGCGGGACAGGGCCGGGGGCAGCACCGACGCCCGGCGGCGTCGGGCGAACGCAAGAACAACCCGCTGGTCCGTCCGTACGCGATGACCGGCGGCCGGACGCGGCCGCGCTACCAGCTCGCCATCGAGGCGCTGGTGCACACCACGGCCCAGCCCGCCCAGCTCCAAGGGCAGTTGCCGGAACACCAGCGCATCTGCCACCTGTGCCGCGAGATCAAGTCGGTTGCCGAGATCTCCGCACTTCTGTCCATCCCGCTCGGCGTCGCCCGAATCCTCGTCGCCGACTTGGCCGAGGCCGGGCTCGTCGCCATTCATCAGCCCGGCGGCGACGCGTCCGCCGGCGGCCAGCCTGACGTGACACTGCTCGAAAGGGTGCTCAGTGGACTTCGGAACCTCTAGCGGCGAGGCAGCCCGCTCCACCACCTCCGCGAAGATCGTGGTGGCCGGTGGCTTCGGCGTGGGCAAGACCACGTTCGTCGGCGCGGTCTCGGAGATCAACCCGCTGCGCACGGAGGCCGTGATGACGTCCGCGTCGGCGGGTATCGACGACCTCACGCACGCGCCGGACAAGACCACGACGACCGTGGCGATGGACTTCGGCCGTATCACCCTGGACCAGGACCTGATCCTCTACCTGTTCGGTACGCCCGGGCAGGACCGGTTCTGGTTCATGTGGGACGACCTCGTCCGAGGTGCCATCGGCGCGGTCGTCCTGGTCGACACGCGGCGGCTGGCCGACTGCTTCCCGGCGGTCGACTACTTCGAGAACAGCGGCTTGCCGTTCGTGATCGCGTTGAACGGCTTCGACGGGCATCAGCCGTATACGCCGGACGAGGTGCGGGAAGCCCTCCAGATCGGGCCGGACGCGCCGATCATCACGACGGATGCCCGTCATCGCAATGAGGCGAAGAGTGCGCTGATCACGCTGGTCGAGCATGCGCTGATGGCGCGTCTGCGGTAGGGATTCCGCCCCTGGCCCGCCCTTTCTCCCCCAGCTACCGCTGGGAGGTGCCCCCAGTTCCCTCCGGGGAGACCCCGGACCCCATTCGCCCTTCGGGCGAAGTCCTCAAACGCCGGACGGGCTGATATTCAGCCCGTCCGGCGTTTGAGGACACCCGCGCGCAGCGCGAAGGGCCCGCACTCCTGTGAGGAGTGCGGGCCCTTCGCGTAAAAGATTCAGCCCTGCCAGCTGTGCGGCGCCGTGAAGCCGGCGGACCGCTCCAGACGACGCCACCGCGCCGGCGACCGCCGAGGCGCCGGCACCACGGCCGCGTCCCCGGCCGACGCGCGCGCGAGCAGCACCGCCGTGACGGCCGCGAGCTCCTCGGGCCCGGCCTGGCCCTTCTCCACGCGGACGAGCGTGTCAGTCATGTCTGTTCCTTCTACTGGGGCGGGTTGCCGTGCTTGCGCGACGGCAGGTCCGCGTGCTTGGTGGCGAGCATCGCCAGCGACCGGATGAGGACCTGCCGGGTCTCGACCGGGTCGATGACGTCGTCCACGAGGCCCCGCTCGGCCGCGTAGTACGGGTGCATGAGCTCGGCCTTGTACTCCTTGACCATGCGGGCCCGCATCGCGTCCGGATCGTCGGCCTCGGCGATCTGCTTGCGGAAGATGACGTTGGCGGCGCCGTCGGCGCCCATGACGGCGATCTCGTTGGTCGGCCAGGCGAACGTGAGGTCCGCGCCGATCGACTGCGAGTCCATGACGATGTACGCACCGCCGTACGCCTTGCGCAGGATCACCGAGATCCGCGGCACGGTGGCGTTGCAGTAGGCGTACAGCAGCTTGGCGCCGTGCCGGATGATCCCGCCGTGCTCCTGGTCGACGCCGGGCAGGAAGCCCGGCACGTCCAGAAGGGTGACGAGGGGGATGTTGAACGCGTCGCACATCTGGATGAACCGCGCCGCCTTCTCCGACGCCTCGATGTCCAGGACACCGGCGAGGGACTGCGGCTGGTTGGCGATGACGCCGACGACCTGGCCGTCGAGCCGGGCCAGGGCCACGATGATGTTGGTGGCCCAGCGCTCGTGGACCTCGAGGTACTCGCCGTCGTCGACGATCTCCTCGATGACCTTGCGCATGTCGTAGGGGCGGTTGCCGTCCGCGGGGACGAGGTCCAGCAGGGCCTCGCCCATGCGGTCGGCCGGGTCCTCGCAGACGACCCGCGGCGGGTTCTCGCGGTTGTTCTGCGGCAGCAGCGACAGGAGGTAGCGGACCTCCTCCAGGCAGGTCTCCTCGTCGTCGTAGGCGAAGTGCGCGACGCCGGAGGTCTCGGCGTGCACGTCCGCGCCGCCGAGCCCGTTCTGGGTGATCTCCTCGCCGGTGACCGCGCGGACCACGTCCGGGCCGGTGATGAACATCTGCGAGGTCTCGCGGACCATGAAGACGAAGTCGGTCAGGGCCGGCGAGTACGCCGCGCCGCCCGCGCACGGACCGAGCATCACCGAGATCTGCGGGATGACGCCCGACGCCCTGGTGTTGCGCTGGAAGATGCCGCCGTAGCCGGCCAGCGCCGAGACGCCCTCCTGGATACGGGCGCCCGCGCCGTCGTTGAGCGAGACCAGCGGCGCACCGGCCGCGATGGCCATGTCCATGATCTTGTGGATCTTGGTGGCGTGGGCCTCGCCCAGCGCGCCGCCGAAGATGCGGAAGTCATGGGCGTAGACGAAGACGGTACGGCCGTGGACGGTGCCCCAGCCGGTGATCACGCCGTCGGTGTACGGCTTCTTGGCCTCCAGGCCGAATCCGGTGGCACGGTGCCGCCGCAGCGGCTCCACCTCGCAGAAGGAGCCCTCGTCCAGCAGCAGATCGATACGCTCGCGGGCCGTCAGCTTCCCCTTGGCCTTCTGTGCCTGGGTAGCCCGGTCGCTGGGACCACGCCGAACCTGCTCGCGGATGGCGTGCAGCTCGGCGACGCGCCCGCGGACGTCACTCGCCTCTTCGGGCGCACCTTCGAGATTGCTCATGGATAGACGGTACGCGGCGTCGGCTCCGGAACATCATGTCGACTCCGCACAAGGTAGTGCTCGATTTCGTGGGCAGGGAGTACAGAAAGGGGCCGTGCACTATCAGGGAAGAGCGTGCGCCGGGGCGCCCCACGCTGTGAGTACTCCACAAAGGTGCGCCCCGTCCGCCGTGCATCTCAGAGCTTGACGGCCGGCGGGCCGAGCTCCACCTCGCAGCGGTGCGACGCGCACGCGGTCCCCGGTACGACCGTCAGCCGCAGGGCGGCGCCGGTGCCCCGCACCCGTACCGACGCGTCGTGCGCCAGGACCCGGCGCACGGGCCGGTCCCAGGTCAGCTCGACCGGTGCGCCGGTGCGCGGCGGCTCGGAGAGGTGCAGGACGGCCCGTCGGCCGCACCGGCGCACCAGCACGGAGGCGGGGGCGGACACGGTGAGACCGGCCACTGTACCGGCGCGGAGGAAGTTGGCGGCGAGGACGCCCGGCGGGCCGAGCCGGACGGCCTGGCAGGCGGCCGAGTTGGCCAGGACGGTCAGCCGGTCGCCGTCCGCCGCGCGCGCGGCGACCTCGGCGCGGGAGGCTCCCGGCATCAGCACATAGGCGTAGGAGCCGGACACCGGGTCGGTGCCGTGCGGGTGCCAGAGGGTGAGGAAGCGCCGGGTGAGCGGGAGCGCCGAGCCCGCGGCGTTGATGTCCCGCCAGGCCCCGGTGCGGCTCTCGCGCAGGACGCCGAGCTCGGCACCGCCGGGGAAGACCCAGCCGCCGTGGCCCTCCAGATGGGCCCAGCGGACACCGTGGAGCACCCCCTCGTGCCCGGCCCCGCCGTCCACGGTCAGCCGGGGGTCGCCGTCCGCGCCGAGCGGCCGGTGGTCGACGACGGTCTCGACGGGGACGCCGTCCCGGGCGGTGATCCCGGCGCCGAGGCAGACGACGGAATCGTCGGCGAAGAACCAGGACTTGTACGCCTCCAGCGTGGAGGAGAGCCCCTTGAGGTGCTGGCCGACGGCCGCGTACGTCCCGTCGGTGACCCCGCCGACCCAGCGCACCGCCGGTCTCGGCG
>NZ_BAAAXZ010000125.1:0-28981 GCF_039535865.1 Streptomyces thioluteus | reverse complement strand
GACGCGTCGGGCTAGGAGGACGGCTGGCGAGGGGGTGCACAGAAGTGCATGGAGTCAGGCGGCATTACGAGTGTCAGGCGAGCGTGCGGGTACGGGTTGCTGGGGAGCGGCAGGGGGGCACGGGGTGTGCGGTTCGGAGCGGTGCGTGGCGGCGAGGCCGGGCACATCGTCAGACGGGGTGCGGTGGAGCAGGTGAGGGCGTCCGGAGCAGGAGAGCGGCGCGGACGTGGGGCAGGGAAATCTGTCCGTTCCGGCGCGTCGGAAAGCCTGTGTGTCGGTGTTAGCGGCGCCCCACGCCGTCACGCGAGAGGCTGAGCAGACTCGGGTGAGGCTGGTCGTTGGCAGCGGAGGTGGTGAATAAATGTTCAATCGTAAGGTGCGAGGTTCGTCAGTGGTGGAACGAAGGGATTGGTGACGCCCGGGGCTGCGGAAGTGCTGACGTCGGCCGAGTCTTAGCGGCAGGCGGCGAGTTGCGAAGGGGGTCAGTGGCTGTCACGCCGTGGGGAACGGAGGAGGCGGGGGTAAGGCGAGCGAGTGGCGTGAGTCGGCGACACGCGGGAGCATTGACATAATGTGATTCGGTTTTGCTTTGTGCGTTTTTGCCTGTGTGGGTTGTGTTGAATTTCTCTATTCTCCTTCTCCTTTTCGGTGTCCCCCCCCTTCGTCCCTTTTCTCTGGCTGCCCCCTCTTCTTCTGTCCAGCCCTACGTCCTGCACTGGTCGCGCTCGGGCGCGCGCCGCGGCTTTCTCCCTCTTCCTTCCCCTCTCCCTCGCGCGCTGTACGCCGTCGCCAGGCGGTCGCGGGCATGCCGGTGGGGTTCGCCGAGTGCGCGTCCACGGGCGCCGGTCTTCCGCTCCTGCGGCTACGTCCTGCAGGCATGCTGCTCTGGTCCGCCACGGTGGTCGGTGCCCTGGCCCGCCGCTGCGGCGACCGCTCGGTGCTGGCGCGCATACCGCCGGCACGATGGCCCTGGCTCCGCGATCATTCTACGCGGGGAGTCGGGGCGTGCCGGTATCTGGCGGACCTCACAGGGGCGCACTCCACGTCTCCTTCGGCAGGCGGTAGCCCTGGGCCTGACTCCCGTACCTCATCGGCGACGCGGTGAAGGCGGCCGCTGGGGATGGGGGCGCGTGCTGCCGGCGGCGGCCGGCAGTGGTGGAGGCGGCGGGGCTGAGGTGCGGCCGTCCCTTATCCCCTGTACGGGAGGCCCGCGCATCTACGAGCGCGGGCTCCCGGCTTGTCGGTTTCGGCCTCGTTCCTTGGAATCCACCGTCAGCGTTCAGTCAGCGGGGCAGGTCCTTGGTTCGGCATGTCTCCGCGCGCCCAGGTGGGTTCCAGGGGGAGTCAGGGGAAGCCGGGTATTCCGCCGCCGTATCTTGCCGTTGGCTGATGCGTTCGTCCCTATCCCTCGTTCGGTCGGGCCGGGAGTACAGGGCCCACTGGCAAGCGGCGGGGTAGAGATAGAGGAGAGCACGGACGCGGGGCCTCGGCGTACCTACGCGATGCATTGTCGGCGACACCAGACCGGAGGCGCTTCGGAAGGAGTGAGGTCACGGAGTCGATAGAGCGAGTTCGTTCGCGTCCTCGCCGGACAGCAGCCAGTTCGTCGTCCGAGGATCCATCATGGGGTCCAGCCGGCACACCAACAGGTCGATGTGGAGACTTGCATGTAGTCGTCCGCGGTCGTGCCGGGGGGGGATGGAGACGTTCTCGTGAGGCACGCAGGGCCATCCGCTACGGCGACGGACGCAGGCAGCTCCCGTAGAGGTCGTCCACGTGTCTGTGGAACATGGCGCCGTCGGGTCGTGGCGTGGGTGCGCATCATGGAAGGTTCCTCGGATGATCTCGATCCCGGAGGATCGCTCCGGTTTTCGGATCTGTTCGTGGCGATCTCACGAGGACTTCCCTGGAGCCGCGGTCAGGAGCGTGCGCAGGCTCGGGCTGCTCGCAGGCCTCGCGGCTCGGGGCCGTCAGAGGGCCGGTATGCGTCCTCGGAGAGGGTGACTCGAGATGAAAACCGGGCCTGGCGCGGACAATGCTCACAAAGAGAGTCCTTCCCTGGTAACTGCCCAGTCTGCCCTCGTTCCTGAGCGGGGGCCCCCGAGCCGTGTCGGACCGACCGTAATGCATAAACGTGATCAACGCAGACCCTGCTGGCGACTGCTGTCGCCGCACAACGATCGCAGCGCTCTGTTGAATCGAACCTGTCGGCTACGGCGTCCGGACCTGACCGCCACGAACCCGTAAAAGCATGAACGCCCGTCCGCCTCCGAACGAATTCGGGAACCGGCGCTGCGCCTCGACATGGTGCCCCCCAGCGTACTATTGTGCGACACAGGCCGCCTTACGCCGCCGCTCCAGCACCACCCGATCGCCCCAGACCGTACGCACCCGCCACCGAGCAGCCGAACAGCAGTACCTGCTCCCTGGTTGTCGCCCCCTACCGTCGTAGACCTGTAGCGAGGCAGCGAAGAGGATCATGGCCGATGCTTGCCCAGGTCAGGTACGGGAACAAGCCACAGATCCGCACGACCAACTTCCATCCGGCGCCTCGCGCGGGATAGATGCCGCCATTCTTCAGTGCTGGGTGAAGCAATGACCAGCCGACAACGAACAGCGCGACACCGCCCGACGCGTTTCAGGCAGGAGACTTGAAGTACCTGTCCGGCCACATTGTAGTTGAAGTAAGACCGCAGGAAGCCGAAGAACGCACCGGCGAGGATCGCCGCGCCTGCGAGGCCGCCGCGCTTGTTGGAGCGCGGGCGAAGGCGCTTCGGGCTCGCGTCACCGACGGGCGGTCCGCACGAGCGAGGAATGGCTAACGATGCAGGGAGGCCGTGTGAGAGGCCCGAGTGAGGCTGGGGAGAGGACGCGGTCATCACTATGGGACGTTCATAGATCTGCCGGACGTGCGGGATGCCGATCCGAGTTCACAGAGCGCCGCGACGTAGCTGCTTGCCGTCCTAGGAGGATCGCCATTGGAGTCCCAGGGCAGTCAGGGTGACGACGACGAAGATCGAGCCCAGGTAGGAAGACCGCGAGCGCCAGATCACGGCTGTTTGGTCGCCTGCCCGGACCCGCGCGCATGCGGGTTCTCGGTGCGACTCCGCCCGCGCCAGGGTGATCGATTCCTCTGCTGCCCATGAAGGAGAAGACGACCATGCAGCACAGGCCGGAAGGGGATCCCGGCAGGCCCGGGCCAGGTGTGTGTGGGGGGCAGGGGGGCGATCGAGGCCGTGGGTTGCGGACAGGGGATGTGGAGGTGTGTGGCCAGTCCCGCGGCCCCCGATCGATTGTCGAAGGCGCCGGGCAATCACGGCACACACGAGAAAGACCGTGCGAGCAGGGCCGGGTGCCGATGACCAGCGGAACGGCGGTCCGATGGGGCGACGGACCTGTGATGCCCGCGAAACTCAGAACCCGAACGTCGTCCTCGCCGTACGAGCTGACCGAGGACGCAGTGTGGGTCGCGGTGAGCACGCACCATGGACGATCAGCTGCCCAGGTCCCAACTTTTGGGACCGGGGGGAGGGGACCCAGCCGTTTGGGCAGGATGCCGGGACGCCTCGCCGTCGCCTCTACCGCCCGCAGGGACCACGACCCAGAAGAACCAGTAAGCCGAGCCGATCGTGAAGCCGGCGCCAGCGGCCCATGGCCCGGTGTCTCGCGTATGGCGAGAGAAGGAGCCCGAGGTCGGATGGCGGCGGCCATCTCGGCCAGGCATCCGCATCACGAGTACGCCAAATTGCGCTCCCACCAAGGGAAGGTAGGAGACCAGTGGATGCGCGGGGGCCCGTCCGCGGCAGACGATGGCCGTGGATCCCGATCCCACGAAGAGGCCGGGGGCGCCGGATCACGGGCCGCCAATGGCGATCATGGGAAAGGTGGCGGTTCTTGAGGCCTCGCGGCAAAGGGGCCCTTGAGGCCGGGGTGCTCACCACACGCCCCGGCGGGGGGAGGAGCAACGGCGGCGTCTGCGGGATCAGGGCCGACGTAGACGGCGGGGTGACGAGTGAGCGCTATTGTCATGTGTCGGCGGGGGTATCGCGGCTGCATGGACAGTTCCTTATGGTTTTCGCGGAGCAATCGGGTCACGAGTCCCCGCATTAGAACTTCATCAAGGCTTTATTTCGGAAGACCGCCGACCGAATCCATAGTCGTCTGCGTTCCACTGGGGGCCCGTAGGACCGTCGCGCCCGGTGCTGTGAGCGGCCCCGGGATCATGCACAGCGTCGGACGCATGCGCGTGTACCTCGTGGCTTCCGACCATGGCCGGTTTACCGAACAAACTCAGTCCCCCTCAACCTCGTCGGTGGCTTCAAGGCCACAGGTCACAGTGAGCCCTTCGACTGCGATCAACCCACATCGTACGACGGCCCAGACGACATAGTACCCGCCGTTCTCTGCTGCCTTGCCGCGGCGCCGCGGGAAGCCTGGACGGCCCGGGACGAGGGCAGCGCGATCAGCGGCATCGTCATCGGAGAACCGCTCCGAGCGCAACGGCGAGCAGATCGCGCGCGAGAACCAGGTGACGGGCGTCCAGCGCCGGCGCGCTCGCCCTGGAGCGAGTGCAGAGGACCGCCGCGCTGAGGGCCGCGAGCTACTACACGGACCAGCCCAACGTGATCGCCGGCGGCGACCCGATGCACTCCGAGGAGGAGGCGACAAGTTCGTCGAGAAGTCTATCGGCGCTCGCCACGCCGTACTCCGGTGAGTGAGCGGTCACGGAGCGACACACCCGCGCGCATCGAGCATGCTGAGCCGCTACGAGACCACCGGCGAGGCTCCCGCGATCGCCCGTGCCCACCACCCGCAGCAGGACTGACGCCCCTCCCCTCGAACCGGCACCCGGCCCGCCTGCATCGGCGGCGGGCCGCGCACCGCGTATCCGCTGACCACCATATCACCGGACAAGGGACAAGAGCCCCTCGATGCCCGAAGGGCGACACGATTGTCCACCCGCCTGGCCGCTCGACCACACGCCGACTTGTCTTCGCAGAGGCCGGCCCGTCCGGCGACAGAGCCCCCAGGGCAAGTTCGAGGGCGCGCCGCCTCGTCGACGGACGCCCCGCTCGCGGAGGGCGAGGCCCACGGCAATGCACCTCTTCCTCGGCTACGAGGCCGCCGGCTGAGTCCACGTCCACCTCGGCTCTTCGGCAAGTACACCCTCGGCACCGCCCCCGCGCCCCCGGCCACTGACACCGTCCGGCTGCGCCTGGCGACCGCGGACTCCTACGCCGACCTGCGCGGCCCCACCGCCTGCGCGCTGCTGACCGGACGGCGAGAAAGCAGGCGATACACGACCGGCTCGGCCCCGACCCGCATGCGCGCGGGGGAGGACCCCGAGCCCGCCTGGCGGCGGATCTCCCGCAGCAGGACCAGCGTCGCCGCCCCTGCTGATGGACCAGAAGGTGATCTCCGGCGTCGGCAACGTCTACGGGCCGAGGTCCTCTTCCGGCACGGCACGACCCCTACCGCACCGGACGACGAACTCACCGGTCCGAATGGGACGCGATCTGGGCGGATCTGGTCGCCCTCAGCGCGAGGGCGTCCGCAAACAACCGCATCGACACCGTCCGCCCCGAGCACACCCCCGAGGCCATGGGCCGCCCGCCGCGCGTGGACGACCACGGCGGCGAGGTGTACGTCTACCGTCGCGCCGGAGCGCCCTGTCACCTGTGCGGCAGCGAGATCCGCACCGCCGGCCTCGCCGCCGCAACCTCTTCTGGTGCCGGGGTGCAGCGGCATGACCGTACGGCCGGGCACACCCGGGCAGGCACCGGGCAGCGCGCGCACGGCAGTTGGCGCGCCGCCCGTGCGTCGCGCGCGGCCCCGGGCTCCTATGCGTGGCAGGCCGCCCCGGCCGTCCCTTTCGTCCCGCGATGGCCGAACGGCGGCACGGCCTGGCCGATTCCGCGGCTGTACAGGCATGCGCCCCCGCGTATATCCGATCAGGCGGACGGCTTTCGCATAGGGTTGCTCCCCAGGTGCCCTGCGGGCAGCCGTGTCGGCGCGGCGTGAATCGACGCGCCGCCGAATGGGTGGATAAGGTCCCGAAGCAATGACTGGCGGTGCGGAGACCCCGACGGCCCGGATGCGCAAAGCACTGCACCGGGTCCGCACGAGCGTGCGCAAGGCCGGGGTCGACTACTTCCGCGGCGACGGCTCCGACTGGCTCGCCCTGTCCGCCCTGTTGCTCTCCGTACCCGCCCTCGCCATCGGCACCATCGCCCTGCCCGAGTGGTGCGCCCCGGCCGCCCTCGTCCTGCCGATCGTCGCCGGTGGCCTGCTGCTGCGCCCCGCCAGCCTCCTCGGCCTCTACGCGGCCGCGGCCACCGCCCTCATCGTCGAGTCCGCCGTCCTCGACCCCTATGCCTACGGCGCCGACCGCGTCACGCCCGGCACCATCCTGGTCGTCGCCGCCGTCGGCTTCCTCGGGCTGCTCATCGCCCAGTTCCGCAGCCGCGTCGGCGTGCCCTGGCGGCGGGGCGGGACGATGCTCTTCGACCTGCGCGAACGCATCCGCGTCCAGAGCAAGCTGCCCAAACTGCCGCGCGGCTGGCACCGCGAGATGGCCCTGCGCCCGGCCGGCGGCCAGTCGTTCTCCGGCGACTTCGTCGTCGCCGCCCGCACCAACGGCGGCCGCAGCCTGGAGGTCGTCCTCACCGACGTCTCCGGCAAGGGCATGGACGCCGCCTCCCGCGCCCTGCTGCTCTCCGGCGCCTTCGGCGGACTCCTGGGCTCCCTGCCCCCGCACGCCTTCCTCCCCGCCGCCAACGGCTACCTCCTGCGCCAGGACTGGGACGAGGGCTTCGCCACCTCCGTCCACCTCGTCCTCGACCTCGACAGCGGGGACTACGAGCTCTTCTCCGCCGGGCACGTCCCCGGACTCCACCTCAGCGCGGGTTCCGGACGCTGGGACGAGAAGGCCGCCGAAGGACCGCTGCTCGGCGTCTACGACGGCGCCGAATTCCACTCCGTAAAGGGCCGGCTGCGCCCCGGCGACGTCCTGATGCTCTTCACCGACGGCCTGGTGGAAACCTCGGAACGCGAACTCACCGAGGGCATGGACCGGCTCACCGGCGAGGCCGACCGTTATGTCACCACCGGATTCGCGGGCGCCGCCTGGCATTTGATCGAAGCGGTCGCCAAGGACGTCAACGACGACCGCGCGCTGCTGCTCATCTGCCGCGACCGGCGCGACTGAACGGAATTCGCCCCGCGTACGAAGGGCCGAACCCGGCCGTCTATTTTGTAAGGCCGCCGGGCGGCACCCGCATTGCCGAGTGCCGCCCCGGCATCTTCGTATTCAACGCAGCATGTTCGACGCACAACGGGGGAATTCCTGTGACCACTCCGCAGCAGCCGCAACCGCCCTACGGGGCGGGGCCGTACGCGCAGCCCGACCCGTACACCCAGCAGCCCGGCGGCTACGCGGCCCCGCAGGGCGACAACTGCCGGATCTGCGGCGGATTCCCGGCCGCCCACATGACCATCCGCGGACACCAGGGCTTTCTCGTCCTGATGCGATTCCTCAAGCAGGAAGGCGCGTTCTGCCGCACCTGCGGCACGGCGCTGCGCCGCGAGATGACCGCCAAGACCTTCTGGCAGGGCTGGTGGAGCCCGTTCTCGCTGGTTTTCTTCACGCCGTTCACCCTGATCTGGAACCTCGTGGTGCGGGCGAAGACCAACAAACTGCCGGCCCCGGCGCCCGGGACGCACGGCCCGCAGCCGGATCCCGGAGCGCCGCTGCTCAAGCGCCCGGTCGCGCTGGCCCTTCTGATTCCCGCGGGCTGGTTCTCGGCGCTGCTGACGCAGATCGTCCTGCATCTTTAGGCGCGTTCGCCGGGCCGCGGAAGGCCCAGTCCATCCGCGGCTCGACGACCCAGCGGAACGCCCGCCGCACCGGGGCGGTGCACAACACGGTGACCAGGGCGACGGCGAGGACCGACACCAGGACCTCGCCCAGCGGGCCGCGGATCCAGGAGTACAGGTCGTACCACTCGCGCCAGCGCGAGAGTTTGATCACGAAGCCGTGCAGCAGGAAGCCGTACATGGTGCCCGTGCCCAGGACCGTGAACCAGGTCCGGCGGCGCGGCACCCAGGCGAGGAAGCCCACCGTCAGGGCGGCGGCGCAGAGGGACAGCGCGAGCACCATCACGGGCGCCGTCCACAGCGGCTCGTGCAGGCCCTGCACGCTGGAGTTGCGGTAGAACCAGCCGCTGTCCAGCCGCGGCGCCAGCCCGTACGCGGTGGCCGCCGCGCAGACGAACAGCGGCACCGCGGCGATCCGCACCCAGCGGCGCCGCAGCAGCGCGAAGTGGCGGGGCTCCAGCCGGAGTCCGATCACGAAGAACGGCAGGAACTGCATGACCCGCATCAGGTCGAACTCGCTCCCGACCTCGCGGGTCATGGCCGCCATCACGGCGATCGCGAAGGCCACGGGAACCGGCCAGCGGATGGCCTTCCAGAGGGGCGTGGTCAGCCGCCAGACGAACAGCGCGGCCAGGAACCAGTTCAGGTACCAGGGCTCCAGCAGCGTGAAGGGATCCGGATCGGAGTCCTTGTCGAAGAGGTGCTGGAACTCGACGAAGGCCACCTGGAAGATCAGATACGGCACCAGGACGCTGGTGATCAGCCGCTTGACCTTCGGCGGGCTCAGGTCGAAGCCCCGCGAGAAGTAGCCGGAGATCAGCACGAACGCCGGCATGTGGAAGGTGTACACCGTCAGGTAGAGCGCCATCGCCGCCCGGCTGGTGTGGGTGAGCGGTTCCCACGCGTGGCCGAGCACCACGAGGACGATCGCCAGGTACTTGGCGTTGTCGAAGAACGGGTCGCGGGCCTTGGGAGCGGCCGGGCCCGGCTGGGGAGGGACGGAGGCCACGGAACGTGCCGGGGACGTGGCAGTGGGGGGCATTCGACGCACCTTAGCCGGGACGGGTAAAGCGGTGGCAAGGACTCCGGTACTTCCGGGCTGCTTCCGGCACCCCGTCGCGCGGCCGGAAACCGACGCCCGTGAGGGCTGGATCATCATCCGATGAATCGTCATGCCACCTGCCATGAAGGCCAGTTGATGGCACGATGGTGCGATGGGGGCCTGCGGGACAGCGCCTCCGGGGCCGGGCCAGGTGTCTTCGACCGAGGGTGTGATCAGTTGTGGCCATATCGGTGTCAGCGGTGCTGCTCCTGGCGATCATTCTGGTGGTGATGATCCGCGGCGGAAAGATGAAGACGGGCCCGGCGATCGTCGCGGCGCTCTTCGGGTTCTTCCTGGCCTCGTCGGGGATGGCGCCGTCGATCCACCGCTTCCTCAACTCGATCGCCCAGACGATCAACGGCATCAAGCTGTGAGCCGTCCCGGCAAGCGAAACGCCCCCGGCCGGAGCCGGGGGCGTTGAACGAGCGGGCGACGGGAATCGAACCCGCGTAGCCAGTTTGGAAGACTGGGGCTCTACCATTGAGCTACGCCCGCGCGCGCCGTTCGGACCCCATTCGGGGCACGGCACTGACGTGCATCGTAGCGGGTCGGCCCCCCTCGTCGCACACCCGGTCGCGACGGAGCGCGCGGACCCGGGCCCGCGCCGTGTTCCCCGTCGCGTTCCTCAAGGTCAACCCCCGGTCAAACGTCGGCCGGCACTCCGGCGGGCATGTACCCTACGACTCGCACCGACGGGGTGTGGCGCAGCTTGGTAGCGCGTCCGCTTTGGGAGCGGAAGGTCGTCGGTTCGAATCCGGCCACCCCGACCATCAAGATCACCTTGTGGGGCTCATCCCGCGTGCGGTTACTATGCAAGCTGCGCGTCTGTGTCTCTCTACCGGGCGCGATCCGCTGGACCTCAGCAGAGAGCTCAGCAGAAAACCCGAAGTCAGCCCCAAGGAGACCGAACCGTGAAGAGCGCCGTGGAGACCCTGAACCCGACCCGGGTTCGGCTCACTGTCGAGGTGCCCTTCGAGGAGCTCAAGCCCAGCCTCGACGCGGCGTACAAGAAGATCAACCAGCAGGTTTCCCTCCCTGGCTTCCGCAAGGGCAAGGTTCCTGCTCGCGTGATCGACCAGCGGTTCGGCCGCGGCGCGGTGCTGGAGGAGGCCGTCAACGACGCGCTCCCGAAGTTCTACACCGAGGCCGTCAACGAGGGTGAGCTCAACCCCCTGGGCCAGCCCGAGGTCGACATCACCGAGCTGAAGGACGGCGAGCTGCTGGCCTTCACCGCCGAGGTCGACATCCGCCCGGTCCTGGAGATCCCGGACTACTCCGGCATCGAGGTCACCGTCGACGCCGTCGAGGTCACCGACGAGGACGTCGAGAAGTCGGTCGAGCAGCTCCGCGAGCGCTTCGCCACGACCTCCCCGGTCGAGCGCGCCGCCGCCGAGGGCGACATCGTCACCGTGAACCTCGAGGCCAAGGTCGACGGCGAGGTCCTGGAGGACGGCGTCGCCGAGGGTGTCGACTACACCATCGGCTCCGGCCAGCTGCTGGACGGCATCGACGAGGCCGTCACCGGTCTCGAGGCCGGCGGCACCGCCACCTTCACCTCCGAGCTCAAGGGCGGTTCCGCCGAGGGCAAGGAGGCCGAGGTCAAGGTCGACGTCACCGCCGTCAAGGCCCGTGAACTGCCCGCCCTGGACGACGAGTTCGCGCAGCTGGCGAGCGAGTTCGACACCCTGGACGAGCTCAAGGCGGACAGCCGCGAGCGCCTCGGCCGGATGAAGAAGTTCGACCAGGCCACCCAGGCCCAGGAGAAGGTGCTCGAGGAGCTCCTGAAGCTGGTCGAGGTCCCGATGCCCGAGAAGCTTCTCGAGGACGAGATCAACACCCGCAAGCACAACCTGGAGCACCACCAGCTCGGTCAGATGGGCCTGGACCTGGCGAAGTACCTGGAGATCCAGGGCAAGTCCGCCGAGGAGTTCGACGCCGAGCTCAAGGAGCAGGCCGAGAAGGGCATCCGCACCCAGTTCGTCCTGGACGAGATCGTCAACAAGGAGAAGCTGTCGGTCGGCCAGGACGAGCTCACCGAGCACCTGGTGCGCCGTGCCCAGACCTCCGGCATGAGCCCCGACCAGTTCGCCCAGGCCGTCGTCGAGCAGGGCCAGGTCCCGATGCTCGTCGGTGAGGTCGCCCGCGGCAAGGCCCTCGCGACCGTCGTCGAGGCCGCCACGGTCAAGGACTCCAACGGCGAGGTCGTCAGCCTGGAGGACGAGGACGAGGCCGAGGCCGCCACGGAGGCCGTCGAGGCCGCCGAGGGCACCGAGGCCAAGTAAGGGCCGCAGCCCTTACCGCACCTCACGGACGGGCCCGTCCGCACCCCCGCCGCCCCGCGCGGCGGCGGGCCGCGGCGGGCCCGTCCGCGCACCCCGGTCCGGACCGCCGGGGGGAGCGTCCGCCCGGCCGCGCGCCGCATTCCGCCCGTGCGGCGCCCGTGCGGCGCCTGGAACCTGCGCTCAGAGCGAACAGTTCCTCATGCGGGATGGCGCCCGCCGACCAGCGCGTTAGGGTCCGTAGATACGAGGGCAGGGGAGACTTGGAGCGAGCCGGACCGTACCGGCCCCGAAGGACCCCCGCCCCCAGTGAAGACGCGGAGACGGCCCGTTGCCGTCAGAGACGAGCAGGTGGATCACGTGACGAATCTGATGCCTTCCGCCGCCGGCGGACCTTCCATCGGTGGCGGCCTCGGCGACCAGGTCTACAGCCGGCTGCTCGACGAGCGGATCATCTTCCTGGGTCAGCAGGTCGACGACGACATCGCCAACAAGATCACGGCACAGATGCTCCTCCTGGCCGCGGACCCGGACAAGGACATCTACCTCTACATCAACAGCCCCGGCGGCTCGGTGACGGCCGGCATGGCGGTCTACGACACCATGCAGTACATCCCGAACGACGTGGTCACCATCGGCATGGGCCTCGCGGCCTCGATGGGCCAGTTCCTGCTGACCGGCGGCACCCCGGGCAAGCGCTTCGCGCTGCCCAACACCGACATCCTCATGCACCAGGGCTCCGCGGGCCTCGGCGGCACGGCCTCGGACATCAAGATCCAGGCCGAGCAGCTGCTCCGCACCAAGAAGCGCATGGCGGAGATCACCGCCCACCACACCGGCCAGTCCGTGGAAACGATCATCCGTGACGGTGACCGTGACCGCTGGTTCACCGCTGAGGAGGCGAAGGAGTACGGGATCATCGACGAGATCATCACGCACGCCTCCGGCGTTCCGGGCGGCGGCGGCACCGGGGCCTGAGCCCCGGCAGTCCCGCTGACAGCCGAATCCCAGCTGACAGCTGATTCCCAGCCAACGACCGCCATCAGGATGGTGAACACCCGCATGAACAACTTCTCCGGCAGCGGCCTCTACACGGGCCCGCAGGTGGACGCCCGTTACGTCGTGCCGCGCTTCGTGGAGCGCACCTCCCAGGGCGTGCGTGAGTACGACCCGTACGCGAAGCTCTTCGAGGAGCGCGTGATCTTCCTGGGCGTCCAGATCGACGACGCCTCCGCCAACGACGTCATGGCGCAGCTGCTGTGCCTGGAGTCGATGGACCCCGACCGCGACATCTCGATCTACATCAACTCGCCCGGCGGCTCCTTCACCGCCCTCACGGCGATCTACGACACGATGCAGTTCGTGAAGCCGGACATCCAGACGGTCTGCATGGGCCAGGCCGCCTCCGCCGCGGCGATCCTGCTGGCCGCCGGCACCCCGGGCAAGCGCATGGCGCTGCCCAACGCCCGTGTGCTGATCCACCAGCCGTCCAGCCAGACGGGCCGCGAGCAGCTCTCCGACCTGGAGATCGCGGCGAACGAGATCATGCGCATGCGCACCCAGCTGGAGGAGATGCTGGCCAAGCACTCCACCCAGCCGATCGAGAAGATCCGCGACGACATCGAGCGCGACAAGATCCTCACCGCCGAGGACGCGCTGGCGTACGGTCTGGTGGACCAGATCGTCTCGACGCGCAAGTCGTCCGTCGCGGTCTGACCGACCGCTCCGGGAGCCGGGCCAGGGCCGGCTCCCGGGCACTGTGCCGCCGGTACCCCCCTTGGCCGAGTAGATGCGAGGGGGGCCCGCACGGGGGGCCCGGCAAGGTACCGTCGATAGGCAAGCACTCGGGTTCGCAGAGCAAGGCGGATCCCAGGCGAAGGGGAAGCACCTCGTGGCACGCATCGGTGACGGCGGCGACCTGCTCAAGTGCTCGTTCTGCGGCAAGAGCCAGAAGCAGGTGAAGAAGCTCATCGCGGGTCCGGGTGTGTACATCTGCGACGAGTGCATCGACCTCTGCAACGAGATCATCGAGGAAGAGCTCGCGGAGACCTCCGAGGTCCGCTGGGACGAACTCCCCAAGCCCCGTGAGATCTACGAGTTCCTCGAGGGCTACGTGGTCGGCCAGGAGGCCGCCAAGAAGGCGCTCTCGGTCGCCGTCTACAACCACTACAAGCGCGTCCAGGCCGGGGACACCGGCGCGCACAACCGGGACGACGGCATCGAGCTGGGCAAGTCCAACATCCTGCTGCTGGGCCCCACGGGCTCCGGCAAGACGCTGCTCGCGCAGACCCTCGCCCGCATGCTGAACGTCCCGTTCGCGATCGCCGACGCCACGGCGCTCACGGAGGCCGGCTACGTCGGCGAGGACGTCGAGAACATCCTGCTGAAGCTGATCCAGGCCGCCGACTACGACGTCAAGAAGGCCGAGACCGGCATCATCTACATCGACGAGATCGACAAGGTCGCCCGAAAGAGCGAAAATCCGTCGATCACTCGCGATGTCTCCGGCGAGGGCGTCCCAGCAGGCCCTGCTGAAGATCCTGGAAGGGACGACGGCCTCCGTCCCCCCGCAGGGCGGCCGCAAGCACCCGCACCAGGAATTCATCCAGATCGACACGACGAACGTGCTGTTCATCGTCGGTGGCGCCTTCTCCGGCCTGGAGAAGATCATCGAGTCCCGGGCGGGCGCGAAGGGTATCGGCTTCGGCGCGACGATCCGCTCCAAGCGGGAGATCGAGGCGAGCGACCAGTTCCAGGAGGTCATGCCGGAGGACCTGGTCAAGTTCGGCATGATCCCGGAGTTCATCGGCCGTCTGCCGGTGATCACTTCGGTCCACAACCTCGACCGCGAGGCCCTGCTCCAGATCCTCGTCGAGCCGCGCAACGCCCTGGTCAAGCAGTACCAGCGCCTCTTCGAACTCGACGGCGTGGAGCTGGACTTCGACCGCCCGGCGCTGGAGGCCATCGCCGACCAGGCGATCCTGCGCGGCACGGGGGGCGCGCGGTCTGCGCGCCATCATGGAGGAAGTCCTGATGTCGGTGATGTACGAGGTGCCGTCCCGCAAGGGACGTCGCCCGCGTCGTCATCACGGCGGACGTCGTGCAGTCCAACGTCAACCCGACCCTGGTGCCGCGGTCGCGCGGGAGCGAGGGGTCGGGGGAGCGGCACGAGAAGAGCGCGTAGCTCTTTCTGCTTGCGCGGAAGGGGCGCCCGGCCTGAACGGCGGAGCGCCCCTTCCGCGTTACTTGCTACGCAGCGTGGGCCGTGAAGACGACGCTGGAGGTGTCCCCGTCCAGCGCGATGTTCAACGATGCGTCGAGGGCCTTGGCGAGCCGCGCGAGCAGGGGCAGAGTCGGGACGGTGCCGCCGAGTTCGAGCTTGGACACCTGCGGTTGTGTCATGTTGGCCCGCCGGGCCAGCTCAGCCTGGGAAATACCCAGCTCGGTGCGCCGGTCGTGGACCGCTTGCCCGAGGTCGAAGGCCATGCGGAACTCGGCGCGCTTGGCCTCGATTTCGGGCGGCTCGGTGTAGCCCTCGGCGAGTTTGCGCTCGCGCGCCAGCTTCCATTGGGCGTGGTTCATCAGGCGTCTCCCTTCGTGATGTCCCGGACGAACAACTCATGCGCGGCTTCGTGCTCGGCCTTGCAGGTTTTCAGGGCCAACCTGGCCCTGTCGATCTCACTGCCTTCGCGCATGCGCGTCTTGCGGAAGACGGTCAGGAGGACGATTCGGCGACCCGGCGCGAGCCAGTACGTCAGACGTATGGCGTTGCTGTCGTGGCCCAGGATGAAGCGCAGCTCCCGCAGCCCGCTGCCGAGGTAGCGGGCGTACGGTTCGGAGAGCGTGGTCGGTGCGTCCAGCAGGCGCTCGGCCGCTGTTTCGGCTTGGAGGTAGTCACAGTCGGACAGGTTGTCCAGCCAGTGCCGGACTTCCGGTTCGAGCTCGATCGCCCAGGGCTCGTCCATATATTCCCAGTATATGGACGATGGGGTGGCGCCGCGCTCTCTTCCGCTCGACCGGTGGGTCAGCCGACTTCTCCGATGGCCCGGCGCAGCGCCGCGGCCATGCTCACCGCGAATCCGTCCCTCTGCTCCGGGGCCAGCAACTCCAGGGACAGATAGGGATTCAGGTCCTCCAGCTCGACGAGGAGCAGCTCGCCCTCCGGCGTGCGGCAGGCGTCCACGCGCTGGATTCCGTGGTCGACGGTGTTCCACGCGATGAACCGGCGGGCGAACGCCAGGTCCTCCTCGGTCGCCTCGTACGGCTCCAGTGCCCAGCGGCGGGCCGGGTCGGGCGCGTAGAGCGCGTACTGGAAGGCGTCGTCGACGAAGTAGAACGACACCTCGTGGAGGAAGTGGATGCGCGGCTGCACGAGCACGTCGCCGTAAACGAGTTCGCCGAGTCGCTCCCGTGGGACGAATTCCAGCCCGATCGAGTCCGCGCCGAGTTTCGGCTTCACGACGTATTCGTCGACGAGCGGGAGCCGGTCGAGGTCCTCGGCGCGGTCGACGGTGGGGATCACGGGGTATCCGGCGGCGGTGAGGTCGAGCAGGTACTGCTTGCCGGCCATGTCCGCCCGGCCGGTCAGCTGGTTGTAGACCCGGGTGCCGCGCTGCAGCGCCTGCTCGCGGAACTCGTCGTACTCGGCCTGGTAGTTGAGTACGGGCCCGCTGTTGCGGACGACGGCGAGGTCGAAGCCGTCCGTGAGGGCGGCCGCGTCCAGGGGGTGGCACAGGGCGATGTCGAAACCCTCCGCGCGGAGCCGGGTGCTGAGGAAGATGTCCTCGTCGCAGTAGCGGCGTCCCTTGGCCTCGTAGGCGAGGTCGGTGATGTAGAGGACGCGGGGTTTGCGTGACATGGGTGGCTCCTGGTGGTGCTGTGCTGTGGCGCCACGCTACCTGGCGGGGTCTCGTTGACGCACCGGCTATTCGTCGAGGCAAAGGTGGTCGCCCTGTACGAGAGTTGGGGCCCACGCCGTCGTTCCCGGGAAGTGGTCCGAGGTCGACTGGATTTGGGGGGTGTTCCCCCGGTGCGGTCTACTCGGTGATCTCGACTCTGGCCTCGGTGCGCACCTTCACCGCGATGCGGGCCAGTTCGTCCATGGTGGGACTCTGGCCGGTCACCAGGCCCGTCGCGTCCATGAGCCCCAGTCCGCCGAGGGTGCTGTGGTCGGCCCAGAAGCACAGGGGCATGGTGATGCCGCCGCCGCCCGACTCCGGGACGGATCTGATCTCCTGGCACTTCAGTACGGCGCCGTCGAGGCCGGAGGGGGTGAACTTCTCGGGGGCTCTGACGAGTTCGGACCGCATGCCGTCCTCGTAGCGGGACTTCTCGCGCCGTTGCTTCTCCTTCAGCTGCGCGAACATGTTGTTCACGACCGCCTCGGGGTCCTTCAGCTCGCCGTAGACACCGCCGAAGGCCAGTGTCCGTCGCGATCCGCCGACGGCGGTGTAGCTCGCGTCCACCTGGTGGGGGTCGCCGACACCGGCCTTCCGGGCGGATTCCAGGTCGCGTGCGGTGCCGTCGGACGCGTCGCCGTTCCTCCTGTAGGCGCCGCCGGCCACGGTCTTCGGGGCGGTGAGCCGGTAGCGCTTGCCGTCGTCGGGGACGGAACTGCTGCTTCCGCTCTCGAAGTAGAAGTAGCCGCCGACGACGGTGCCGAGGAGGGCGAGTACGCCGATGCCGGCGGCTGTCGCTCTGCCCTTGCCGGGCCCGCCCGGGGAGTACGCGGGCGGCGGCGGGGGGCCGTAGGGGCCCGGCTGGGGGGTGCTCATGGGAGGGGTTACTTGACCTCTACACGGACGTCGTTGCGGACCTTGGTGGCAAGGGCCGCGACGTCGTCGATGGACATGCCGTTGCCGCTCATCATCGCGGTGGCGTCATTAGGGGCGACGGTTGCGGCGGTGCTGTGGTCCGCCCAAACGCAGAAGGTGACGCTTGAGGTCTTGCCGGTCGTCCCCAAAGTGGTCTTGGCGGTCCGGCACTTCATCACCGCGTTGTCCAGGCCGCTGGGCGAGACCTTCTGAGGGCTTCCCTCGTACGTGGTCTTGCCGGTCTTCTTCGCGTTCTCCTCGGACTTGGCGAACCATGCGTCCACGAGGGCCTCGGGGTCGTTGATGTCGCCGTAGACGCCGGAGAAGAGCAGGCTCTTCGCGGACAGTCCCGTACCGGCTCGGTAACTGGCCGAGATCTTCTCCGGGTTGCTGACGTACTGCTTCAGTTCGTCCAGACCGTCGGAGGAGGCGGGGACAGCGGAGGCCTTCGTGTACTCGCCCGCAACCGTCTCCGGCGTCGTCAGCTTGTACTTCTTGCCGTCGCTGGCGACCGTGCTGCTCCCGCCGCCCCCGCTCCCGCCCTTCATGAAGACCACGGCGCCGCCGACGATCGCGCCCACCAGCACCAGCGCGCCCAGCACGATCGCGACCGTCTTGCCCGCGCCGCCCTTCTGCGGCGGGACCGGCGGCGGGTACGGGCCGGGCATGCCGGGCTGCTGGCCGTACGGGTTCGGCTGCGGGGGCTGGCCGTACGGGGCCTGCGGGGGTGCGCCGTACGGGCCCGGCTGGGCCGGGGGCTGGGGGTAGCCGTAGCCCGGCTGGCCCGGGGCGCCGCCCTGGGCGTAGGGGTTGGGGGCGCCGCCCTGCGGCGGCTGGGGCGGCTGGCCGTATGGACCCGGCTGGGGGTAACTCATGGTGTCTCTCTCGGTGTGGGGGGACGGGCGGCGTTCCGCGACATCCTCGCCGATGGCTTATCCCGGCTTTACCTCGGGCGCGCAACGGTTTTGGAACAGCGGTGAACGGGAGGGCGGCAGAGGTCAGTTGACGGCGCGTGACGGCGCGTGCGGCCCGTACGGCGTGCTGAAGCGCACTGTGCATCCCCCCGTTCGCCCGCTGTCGCGGACGCTACTTTTCCTGACGTACTTCGCCCCGCACCTTAGCCGTCGCCTCCGACAGCTCCTTCGCCGACATCGCCCTGTCCTGGGCCCCAGCCCCCGTGCACGTACGAGGGCATGCCCATGTACTCCCGTCAGTGTGTGCTGGACGATCCCGACCACGCTGCCGTCCACCCGGACGCACTGGGCGAGTTCACTGGATGCGGTGCACCGCATCGCGGTGCCGTCGATCCGGCCGTAGACCCATGCCGGCCTTGGAGAGGTCGCTGGTCCCGTCCCCGTCCTTGTCGTCCTTCTTGAAGGAGTCGTCGAGCAGCTCGGCCGGGAGGGAGATCGTGTACGGCTTCGGAGTGCTCCGGTGGCCAGGGCCACGGCCTTCCGGGGAGTGATCATCTTCGTATGTGGCCTTCCGGCCGTCCTTCCCCGCCGGGCCCGGCGGGGCCCGGCCCCGGGGCGTCCGGGTCCGACGGGGAGGAAACGGGTTCGTGGCGCACCGCCCCCGCCCCGTAGAATCCGGTCCGTGACCGAGAACACTCAGCAGCCAAACAACAGCACCCCCGAACTGCCGACCCAGTACGCGCCGGCCGAAGTAGAGGGGCCGCTGTACGAGCGCTGGGTAGAGCGGGGCTACTTCACGGCCGACGCGCAGAGCGACAAGAAGCCGTACACGATCGTCATCCCCCCGCCCAACGTCACCGGCTCCCTCCACCTGGGCCACGCCTTCCAGCACACGCTGATGGATGCTCTTACGCGGCGCAAGCGCATGCAGGGGTATGAGGCGCTGTGGCTGCCGGGCATGGACCACGCCGGTATCGCCACGCAGAACAAGGTCGAGCAGCAGCTCGCCGAGGAGGGCAAGTCCCGCCACGACCTCGGCCGCGAGGCGTTCGTCGACCGCGTCTGGCAGTGGAAGGAGGAGTACGGCGGCAAGATCCTCGGCCAGATGCGCCGGCTCGGCGACGGCGTGGACTGGTCGCGCGAGCGCTTCACCATGGACGAGGGCCTCTCCAAGGCCGTCCAGACGATCTTCAAGCGGCTCTACGACGACGAGCTGATCTACCGCGCCGAGCGCATCATCAACTGGTGCCCCCGCTGTCTCACGGCCATCTCCGACATCGAGGTGGAGTACCAGGAGGACGACGGCGAGCTCGTCTCCATCCGTTATGGAGAGGGTGACGAGTCGCTCGTCGTCGCCACGACGCGGGCCGAGACGATGCTGGGTGACACGGCCGTGGCCGTCCACCCGGAGGACGAGCGTTACGCCCACCTCATCGGCAAGCTGATCAAGCTGCCGCTGACCGACCGGTCGATTCCGGTCGTGGCCGACACGCACGTCGACCCGGAGTTCGGTACGGGCGCGGTCAAGGTGACGCCGGCGCACGACCCCAACGACTTCGCCATCGGCCAGCGCCACGGCCTGCCGTCGATGACCGTGATGGACGAGCGCGGCAACATCACCGTGCACGGCCCGTTCCTCGGCCTCGACCGCTTCGAGGCGCGTTCGGCGATCGTCGGCGCGCTGCGCGAGCAGGGCCGGATCGTCGCGGAGAAGCGGCCGTACGTCCACTCCGTCGGGCACTGCTCGCGGTGCTCGACGACCGTCGAGCCGCGGCTGTCGATGCAGTGGTGGGTCAAGGTCGGGCCGCTGGCGCAGGCCGCCGGTGACGCCGTCCGCGACGGCCGGGTGAAGATCCACCCCGAGGACATGTCGAAGCGCTACTTCGACTGGGTGGACAACATGCACGACTGGTGCATCTCCCGCCAGCTGTGGTGGGGCCACCGGATCCCGGTCTGGTACGGCCCGGACGGCGAGGTCGTCTGCGTCGGACCGGACGAGCAGCCGCCGTCGGGCGAGGGCTGGACCCAGGACACGGACGTCCTCGACACCTGGTTCTCTTCGGGGCTCTGGCCGTTCTCCACGCTGGGCTGGCCGGAGAAGACGCCGGACCTGGAGAAGTTCTACGCGACCGATGTGCTGCTGACCGGTCACGACATCATCTTCTTCTGGGTCGCCCGGATGATGATGTTCGGGCTGTACGCGATGGACGGCGTCGCGCCGTTCCACACGATCGCGCTGACGGGTCTGGTGCGCGACGAGCGCGGCAAGAAGATGTCGAAGTCCTTCGGGAACGTCGTCGATCCGCTGGACTGGATGGACGCGTACGGGTCGGACGCCGTGCGCTTCACTCTCGCGAAGGGTGCCAACCCCGGTACGGACGTGCCGATCGGCGAGGACTGGGTCCAGGCGTCCCGCAACTTCGCCAACAAGATCTGGAACGCGACCCGGTTCGCGCTGATGAACGGCGCGACGGTGGAGGGCGAACTGCCGCCCGTCGAGCGGATGTCGGCGACCGACCGGTGGATCCTGTCGCGGCTCAACGCGACCGTCGCCGAGGTCGACGCGTTCTACGAGGACTACCAGTTCTCCAAGCTGTCGGACGCGCTCTACCACTTCGCGTGGGACGAGGTCTTCGACTGGTACGTCGAGCTGTCCAAGACCACGTTCATGGGCGGCGGCGAGCAGGCGGCCGTGTCGGCGCGGGTCCTCGGCGAGGTCCTGGACGTCACGCTGAAGCTGCTCCACCCCGTCGTTCCGTTTGTGACGGAGACGCTGTGGACGACGCTCACGGGGAAGGAGTCGCTGGTCGTCGCGGAGTGGCCGGCCGACAGCGGCTTCCGTGACGCGGCGGCGGAGGCGGAGATCGAGAACCTCCAGCAGGTCATCACCGAGGTGCGGCGCTTCCGTGCCGACCAGGGGCTGCAGCCGGGTCAGCGGGTGCCGGCCCGGCTGGACCTGAGCGGGACGTCGCTGGCCGCGCACGAGGGCGCGATCCGTCAGCTGCTCCGTCTCCAGCCGGAGGGCGACGACTTCGCCGCGACGGCGACGCTGCCGGTGGCGGGGGCGACGGTCGCGCTGGACCTGTCCGGCACGATCGACGTCGACGCCGAGCGGAAGCGTCTGACGAAGGCGCTGGCGGTGGCGGAGAAGGACAAGGCGCAGTGCACGGCGAAGCTGGGGAACGAGGCGTTCCTGGCGAAGGCTGCCGAGCAGGCGGTGGAGAAGATTCGCGGGCGGCTGGCGAAGGCCGAGGCGGATATTGAGCGGATCGGGGCTCAGCTCGCGGCGTTGCCGGGGGCGTAGTCCCTTGGGCGGGAGGGCGGGTTGGGGGTTTTTGCCCCTGGCCCGCCCTTTCACCGTTTCTTCCGGGGCTGCGCCCCGGGGCCCGGCACCGCGCGGAGCGCGGGGCCCCGCGGGGTCCCGCAGGGGCGCAGCCCCTGCGATGGGGGCACCCCCTCTGGGGGAGGATTAGGGCGGGGCGGGGAGCAAACCCCTAGTGCGACCACGGGCGCGTGCGCCCCGGGTCCCACATCGGGCCCCACGGCCCCTCCACCGGCTCCCCCTCCACCCGGTCCACCGCCCGATGGCTGTTGCGGTCGCGTCGGTCCCGGACCGGGGCCAGCAGGACGTACGCCGTCGACACGGCGACGAAGGCGAGACGGATCAGGCCGCGCACCGAGTCGTCCGGTACGAGGAAGACGCTGCCGTACAGCGCCACCAGCGCCAGCCAGCTCCACAGCGGTACCAGCCGCCGCTGTCCGCACACGTCCCACAGCAGTGTCCCGAGGAGCACGGACGCCGTGTAGTACGTGTAGACGCTGGGGTCGAGGAGGATGCGGGCGTTGGCGCCGAGCAGGACCACCGCCGCCCAGCGGCCGCGCCACACCGCGATCGAGCCGAGGGCGAGGCCGAGCGCGGCCTGGGCGGGGCGGGCCCAGTCGGGGGTCTCGGGGGTGTTGCCGCCCAGCCAACGCAGCGCCGACGCCGGGCTGTTGGGGATCGTGAACTTCGCGGCGGCGAAGGAGTGCACGTCCATGACGAAGAAGGGGAGCCAGGCGACGGCGATCAGGCCCGCGCACCACAGGCCGGCCCTCAGCCAGCGCTCCTTCGGGAGGGCGAGGAGCAGGGGGAGGAAGGCGAGGGCGGTCGGCTTGGAGTCGAGGGCCAGGGCCATGCAGATGCCGGTCGCCGCCGCGTTGCAGCGCGTCAGGTAGCGGACGGCCAGGGCCGTGAAGAAGAGGGCCAGGACGTCGTCCAGGTGCGCGAAGCGGACGGAGACCTCGATCCACATGGGGATGAAGGCCAGACCCGCGATGAGGACGCGCCGCCGCAGTCGCTGGTGGTTGGTGCCGGTGCCCAGGAAGTGCCGGGCGGCGCTGCGTCCGGCCAGGACCAGGATCACCAGGCCGAGCGTTGACATGAACGCCTCGGCGAGCACTTGGCCGACTTCGGCCGGGAAGGGGTTGAACAGGCCCGCGACCAGGAAGCTGATCGGGCCCATCTGGAGCTCGGGGTGACGGGCGTAGAGGTTGAGCCCGCCGTCGCCCGACGACCCGTTGTAGATCAGCTCCCCGCCGGTGCGCAGGTAGTGCCAGGAGAAGCCGCCGCTGGGCTCCACCACCAGGAACCACAGCACGGCCCAGGCGGTGAGCAACAGCAAGTGCATCCGACTGCTGAGTACCGGTATCCGCACGACGCTACGACGCTCCCGTTCCAAGACCTACAGATGTCACCTGCGGTGAGAGGGTGGAACGGGAGCGGAGGTTGCCTCATGTGGCTGTGATTTACGCCTCGATGGCGGTCGGACCCGCGTCGACGGTCTCCGCGTTGCGGCGGGTCTTCGCCCAGCCGTTGCGGCCGCGCAGCATCCGGACGAACCCGCGGGCGGACGCCGGGAAGAGGTGGTACGCGTACAGCCACAGCGCCAGCCCCCACAGCAGCGCGGTGAGCAGCGAGCGGTCCTCGGCGCGGTCCCGGCGGTAGACCGGGCCCCACAGGACGAACGGGAGGACGGAGACCACGGCCAGGCCCAGGACCAGCGGCCACAGGGCGAGCATCCCGCCGAACGCCTCGCCGGCGCCGTCCTCGACGGCGGTCAGGGCGAGGAGGGCGAACATGACCGCGCACAGCGCGAGGGTGACCAGGTGGGCGACGGGCTGGAGGAAGGTGTAGAGGGTCTCCAGGATCCCCTTGCCGCCGTAGTGGCGCGAGGAGACAATGCGCGGCGCGTAGCGGACGCACTGGAGGTTGCCCTGCGCCCAGCGGGTGCGCTGGGTCAGGAAGCGGCGGCCGTGCGGCAGGCCCTCCTGGGAGACCCAGGTGTCGGCGATGTGGTTGATGCGGTCACCGGTGAGGATCATGTGCAGACCGAGCTCGTAGTCCTCCAGCAGCGCACCGCGCTTCCAGGGACGGCGCTCGGCCTCGGCTATTCGGTCCAGGGACGCGAGGCGGGTGAACTGGCCGTTGCCGCCCAGGCCGACGGAGCCGGTGCGGGCGCGCAGCAGCTGCATACCGGCGTTGGAGACGGAGAACTCCATGTCCTGCATGCGCACGAGGAGGCGGGCGAAGGCGTTGCGGACACGGCCGCGGTCGGGCAGCGGGCGCTCGTCCTCGGTGTTGCGCATCCGGACGCTGACCTGCACGCCGCCGATCTCGGGGTCGGCGAAGCCGGCCGGGCCGCCGACGATGTCGAGGGCGTCGGGGTCGAGCTGGCCGTCGGCGTCGATGACGCAGACGACGACGCGCTCGCGGTCGGCCTCGCGGGGCAGGAACTGGTTCAGCTCGTCGTACGCGGCGTTGAGCGCGGCGCCCTTGCCCTGGCGGGCCTCCGGGCGGTGGCGGCGCACGAGGTGCACGCGCCGGTCGCGCTCGGCGAGTTCGGCGACGATCTCGCCGGTGCGGTCGTCGCTGTCGTCGTCGATGACCCACACGTGGGCGCGCGGGTGGTCGGCGCGCAGCCGGCCGACGGTGGTCGCGACGACGGCCTCCTCGTCACGGCAGGGGACGAAGAAGTGCCAGTCGAAGGCGCCGGGGTCGCCGAACTCGGCGACGGAACGCCGGGTGTAGGCGTGGCGGGCGCCGGCCCAGTAGAGGAGGAAACAGGCGAGGAGGAAGAAGGGGAAGGCGAGGAGGATGGGGCTGGAGAACATGTGGGAGGAGTCCTTGGGGCGTTCGGCTGCGGCAGGGGACTGTCGGCTCAGGCAGCGGGCGCGAGTTCGGGGGCGGCGATCCGCGCGAGCAGCTCCGCGATGCGGTCGGAGGCGAGTCCGTCGCCGAACGGGCTGGGCAGGGCGGCGAGACGGTCCAGGCCGGCGTGGCCCTCGGCGAGGCGGCGGCGGGCGGCCGCGCCGATCCCGGGGCCCGGCTGGACCAGGTCCGCGAAGTCGGCCATGGCCTCGGGGCGTTCGGTCGAGCGGCGCACGACGACCAGCGGGCGGCCGAGGACCGTGCACTCCTCCTGGATGCCGCCGGAGTCGGAGACCAGCAGCGCCGCGTGCCGGGCCAGGGCCAGGAACTCGGAGTAGCCCAGCGGCGCGCTCACGGTGAGCGGGGCGAGCAGCTCCGCGAGGCCGGCGGCCTCGATGCGGGCCCGGGTGCGGGGGTGCAGCGGCAGCACGACCGGGCGGCCGGCGGCGGCGAGGGCGGCGAGCTCGGTGAGGATCGCGCGCAGGGCCTCGGGGGAGTCGGTGTTCTCCGGGCGGTGCACGGTGGCCAGGACGTACGCGTCGGCGGTCAGCCCGTGCGTCCGCAGCAGGGCGGCGCGGGCGTCGGCGTCGGGGAGCTGGTTGTGGACGGCCTCGACGACGGTGTTGCCGGTGACCTCGACGCGGCTGTCGGCCACGCCCTCGGCGAGGAGGTTGGCGCGGTTGTCCTCGGTGGCGGCGCACAGGACGTCGGCGATGCGGTCGATGAGGACGCGGTTGTGCTCCTCGGGCATGTTGCGGTCGTGGCTGCGCAGCCCGGCCTCGACGTGCAGCAGCGGGATGCCCCGGGCGTTGGCGGCGAGCGCGCCGGCCAGCGCGGCGTTGGTGTCGCCCTGGACGACGACGGCGAGCGGCGGCTCGACGGTGAACAGCTCGTCGAGCTGGGCGAGGGCCGCGGAGATCTGGACGGCGCGGGGCTTGCCGCCGATGCCGGTGAGGTAGGTGGGCTCCGGGAGACCGAGCTCGGCCAGGAAGCGGCCGGACAGCTCCTCGTCGTAGTGCTGACCGGTGTGCACGAGGTGGGCGGCGGGGCCGAGGAGCCGGACGAGGTCCGTGAGCTTGACGAGCTCGGGGCGGGTGCCGAGGACGATGGCGATGCTGCGGGGCGGCAGGGTCACGGGGGCTCCTGGCTGTCTCGGTGGCTGGGTCAGCCACAGACAGTGCGGGGCGTGGGTTGCTCGCCTGGATGGGTGTTGGTTGCTCGACGGTTGCGAGTGCGGTTCGGGACTTTGGTCCCGGTGGGGGGATTAGCCCCGTGGATCACCACCCGCGCGGTAGCGGTAGCCCAGGCCGCGGACGGCCTCCAGGGGATCCGCCGCCTCGTCCCCCGCCGCCTGGCGCAACTTGCGCCGCAACCGGAGCACCGCGAACTTCACGCGCTCCCGCCCCGTCCCGTCCCGGTCGTCCCAGACCCGGTCGAGGAGCTGGTCGGTCGTGATCACCCGGCCCCGGTTGCGGACGAGGATCTGGAGCAGGCGGTACTCGATGTCGCTGAGGCGCGCCTCCTGGCCCTGCCAGACCGCCGAGCGGCGCTCCGGCACCAGCCGCAGGCCGTCGTCGAAGGAGTCGCCCGCCCAGCGGGCGGGTGCGCTGCGGCGCAGCAGGGCTTCCACGCGGGCGAGGAGCTCGTCGTTGCCGAAGGGCTTCGGCAGATAGTCGTCGGCGCCCGAGCGCAGGCCGCGGACGCGGTCCGTCTCCGCGCCCCGGGCGGTGAGCAGGAGGACGGGGAGGTCGCTGAGGTCCCGGGTGCGTTCGAGGACCGCCCAGCCGTCCAGCTCGGGCAGTCCGATGTCGAGGATCAGCAGCGCGGGGCGCTCGGCGAAGAGGAGCCGCAGCGCCTCGCGGCCGTCCTCGGCGGGGACGACCTCGTAGCCGGCCCGGGTGAGCAGGGTGCGCAGGGCGAGGGCGAGGTCGGTGTCGTCCTCGGCGACCAGGATCCGGGTCATGAGGAGTCCCCCGGGCCCGCGACCGGCAGGCGGATCAGGAAGACCGCGCCCTCCCCTTCCGTACCGCCCGCGGTCAGCGTGCCGCCGTGCAGTTCGACGAGGTCGCGGGCGATGGAGAGGCCGAGGCCGGTGCCGGGGTAGCCGCCGATGCGGGCGTTGGAGGCGCGGACGAAGCCGGAGAAGATCTCCTCGCGGGCGCTCTCGGGGATGCCGATGCCGGTGTCGGTCACCGTGATCTCCCAGCGGTCGCCGCACGGCCGGGCCGTGACGGTGATCCGTCCGTCGGGCGGGGTGAACTTCGCCGCGTTCTCCAGCAGATTTCCGAGGACGTGCGTGCGGAGGCGGTGCCGGTCGCCGCGCAGCGCGGGCCCCGGGGTGCAGTCCAGCACCGTGAAGACGGGCGGGGGAGCGCCGGGGCCGGCGGCGCACAGGGATTCCAGGACGGCGTCGCGGAGCATCCCGGGCACGTCCACGTCGCCGATCTCCAGCTCCGGTCCGACGGCCCGCATCCGGGTGGTGAACAGCAGGTCGGCGATGACCCGCTGCATGCGCTCGCCGTTGCGGCGGATGGCCTCGACGAAGGAGCGCTGCTCGGCGGTGAGCGCGCCGAAGGCCGGGTCGACGAGCAGCTCGCCGAAGCTGATGACGGTGGTCAGGGGGGTGCGCAGCTCGTGGGAGGCGGCGGCGGTGAAGGCGTTGCGCTGCCGGGCGAGCTCGGTGAGCGCGACGTTGTCCCGTTCCAGGTCGTGCTCGCGCCGCTTGCGTTCGGTGACGTCGCCGAAGAACCACAGGGCGCCCAGGTAGGTGCCGCCGTGGTGGAGCGGCTCGACCTGGCGGCGGATGACGCGCCCGTCGGTGAGCGGGATCTCCGCGACGCGGTGGACGGGGCGCCGGGCCAGGATCTCGCCGGGGCCGGGCCCGGGGTGTCCCGCGGCGGTGAACCAGGCGCGGACGAGCGGGACGACGGGGCGGACGGGCGCGCCGTGGGAGAGGTCCGCCCGGCCTTCGAGGTCGAACATGCGGACGAACCGGCGGTTGACCGCCAGGATCTCGTCGGCGGGGCTCATGAGCAGCGCACCGGCGGGCAGCGCCTCCAGGACGGCCTGGAGCAGGCCCCGTTCCGTCGGTATTCGGCCCTCGGAGCTCATGCCTCTCACCCGCTCCCTGGACATAGTCCACTAAAACGGTAGGGCAAAGCGGAACATAGTGCTCCTGCGGCATCGCCGCGGACCGCCGCCCCCGGACCTCCGCCCGCCCCCGGCTCCGTAGACTGGAGCGCGTGAGCGAGCGCCCCCTGAACGACGACAGCGAGAATCCCGACCGGTTCGAGGAAATCGTCGAAGCCGAGACCGACCTCCCCCAAGCTCTCGACTCCGCTCGAGCAGGGGGGACCCCCGCCCCCCGATCTGGCCGTGATCGAGGCCGGCAGCCGCACCCTGCGCGCCCAGTCCGGGCCGCCGCAGGGCGACGCCGTGCCCGCCCGCCCGGCCGACCCGGAGGTGGACCGGGCCCTGCGCGAGGTGGAGGCGGAGCTCGCCGGCCGCTGGGGCGAGACCAAGATCGACCCGTCGCTGGTGCGCATCCAGGGCCTCCTGGACATCCTGGGACACCCCGAGCGCGCGTACCCCTCCATCCACATCACCGGCACCAACGGCAAGACCAGCACGGCCCGCATCGTCGAGTCCCTGCTGGCCGCCTTCGACCTGCGCACCGGCCGCTACACCAGCCCGCACGTCCAGTCCGTCACCGAGCGGATCAGCCTGGACGGGGCGCCGATCGACGCCGAGCGCTTCATCGAGACGTACCGCGACATCGAGCCGTACGTGCGCATGGTCGACGAGCGCGAGGACTACCGCCTCTCCTTCTTCGAGGTGATCACCGGCATGGCCTTCGCGGCCTTCGCCGACGCCCCGGTGGACGTCGCGGTGGTCGAGGTCGGCATGGGCGGCACCTGGGACGCGACCAACGTGGTGGACGGCAACGTCGCCGTGGTGACCCCGATCGCGCTCGACCACACCGACCGGCTCGGCTCGACCCCCGGCGAGATCGCCCTGGAGAAGGCCGGGATCATCAAGCAGGGCGCCACCGTCGTGCTGGCCCAGCAGCCGGTGGACGCCGCGCAGACGCTGCTCAAGCGCGCGGTCGAGGTGGACGCCACGGTCGCCCGCGAGGGCATGGAGTTCGGCGTCGTCTCCCGCGAGGTGGCCGTCGGCGGCCAGCTGCTGACCCTGCGCGGGCTGGGCGGCGAGTACCCCGAGGTCTTCCTCCCGCTGCACGGCGAGCACCAGGCGCACAACGCGGCGGTCGCGCTGGCCGCGGTCGAGGCCTTCTTCGGCATCGGCGCCCAGCACGCCCGCACCCTCGACCTCGACGTGGTGCGGCGGGCGTTCGCCACGGTGACCTCGCCGGGCCGGCTGGAGGTGGTGCGCCGCAGCCCCACCGTGGTGCTGGACGCCGCGCACAACCCGGCGGGCGCCCGCGCCGCGGCCGGTTCGGTCGGCGAGGCCTTCGGCTTCAGCCGGCTGATCGGCGTGGTGGGCGCCACCGAGGGCAAGGACGTCCGCGGCATGCTGGAGGCCTTCGAGCCGGTCTTCGCCGAGGTCGTCGTCACCCGCAACTCCAGCGACCGGGCCATGGACGTGGACGCGCTCGCCGCGCTCGCCGTCGAGGTCTTCGGCGAGGAGCGGGTGCAGGTCGAACCCCGCCTGGACGACGCCCTGGAGGCGGCCGTCACCCTCGCCGAGGAGGAGGGCGAGTACGCGGGGGCCGGTGTACTGGTGACCGGTTCGGTCATCACGGTGGGCGAGGCCCGGCTGCTGCTGGGGAGGAGCTGACACATGCGGACACT
>NZ_BAAAXZ010000124.1:0-32315 GCF_039535865.1 Streptomyces thioluteus | reverse complement strand
TGGCGCACGCCGTCCGGAGTGGTGCGAGCCGTCAGGAGGTCGAAGTGCCCGTGCTCGTTGCGCGTCACTCCGCCCATCGCGTCCATGTGCGTGACGCAGTTGCCCTCCCCGTCGTATGTCCAGTGCTCCTCGGCGCCATCGGGTGCCGTACGGCGGGTGAGCAGGCCCTCGGTCGTCCACGAGAGGCGAGTCGTCGCGCCCATGGGATCGGTGACGGCGACGACGCGTCCGAAGGCATCACGCTCGTAGCGGGTGATTCCGCCGAGCGGGTCCGTTATCTCTCTGGGCAGGCCGGTGGGGTCACAGCGCACCCCTGTCGTGTTGCCGAGGGCGTCAGTCACTGAAGCGAAGCGGCCGACGTCATCGTAGGCGAAGCGTGTCGTGGCACCCGACGGGTCCGTCAACGAGGTGCGGTTGCCCGCCTCGTCGTACGTCTGGCGCCAGATCGATCCGTCAGGTTCGGTGATGCTCTCCGGGAGCCCGAGGGCGTTGTATGTTGCGGTGCTCACGCCGCCGTCGGGACGGAGGGCCGAGAGCAGGTTGCCCGCCTCATCATGGATGAGTGTGGTTGTGTGCCCGAGCGGGTCGGTACGGGAGAGCAGACGGTCGTAGCGGTCCCAGGTCGACAGGGTCGTGGCACCTGTTGCATCCGTTTCCGCGACGAGTTGTGAGCGGTCGTTGAAGGTGTAGCGGCAGGCCTGGCCGAGCGAGTTGGTGACGACGGTCGTCCGGAGGCCCGAGTTCGGGTCCGGTTCGCCGTATTCCAACGTGGAGCGCATGTGCCCCTCAGCGCCTGTCTGGAAGGTGCAGCGGTCCATTTCGTCGTACTCGTAGCGGTAGCTCCGGTCGTTGCGGTCGGTCCAGGAAGTGACCCGTCCCCGGTTGTCGTAGGTGAAGCGGAGGGGCAGGCCCGACGAGTTGACGACCTCCGTGAGGTTGCCGTCGGCGTAGCCGTAACGGATCAATGGGACGTCGCCCAGGTGCAGGGCGGTGATCCGGCCGTTCTCCGTCGAGATGCGGAGGTGATAGCCGCCGCTGTGGGTGATGCCGGTGGGGGTGCCGTCCTCCGTGTAGTCGAAGGAGATCCAGTGACCGTTGCGGTCGGTGAGTTGGTCGAGCAGGGCGATCTCGTGGCGGTCGTCGTACGGGACGGGGGCCGCGAAGTGCCAGGTGCGGTCGCCGCGCCGATCCGTGATCGTGTAGCCGCCGTCCACCGTCCGTTCCAGCGGCCAGCGAGGGCCGTGGGACGGGAGGGTGGGCACCTCCGGGGCGGGGTGCGGGTAGGCGAGGAGCATGCCGTCCTCGGCGACGAACACCATGCCCCGGGAGTCGATCTCCAGACGCTGGTCCACGGTGCTGGACCATGAGGGCCCGAACCAGTGGCCCGCCCGGTAGCCGGACTGGACGCGCCGGGTGAAGACGAGGGGCAGGACGCCGGGGAGTTCCGCGTCCTGCTGGGACAGGAACATGTGCCCGCTGGAGAAGTCCACGGGGTCCCGGCCCTTGCACCGGTCGGCATCCACGCGGCCCGCGTCCTCCCGCGCCGTTGTCGACCTGCTTCCGCGCCGCCCCCGCCTCCTTCCCCAACTGCCGTGCACCCCGCTCGCCCGCCTCCTCCAGCCCGTGCCGCGCCGCCCCCATCGCCGCCCGCCGGGCCGCCGCCCCGCCCGCGCCGGCGCCGCCCGTGGCCAGGGCCGTCAGCGCGTCGAAGCCCAGCCGGCCCGCCGCCTCCGAGGGGTCCTTGCCCCAGCCCGTGCCCAGCAGGGTGGACGGGATCTGGTCCGGGTGGTTGGCCAGCGTCATGAGGCCGGCGCCCAGGTTGGTCATGTGGTCGAGGTAGAGGGCGGGGTGGGTGACGTTGTACGGGTCGATGGGGATGATCGTGCGGGCGAACTTCACCGTGTCCGCCGCGCCCTTGGCGAAGCCGCCTGCGAAATGGGTCATTTCCGTGGCGGACGCCGTCCGGAAGTCGTCGAAGTCCATGGACATGCGGTCCGTGAACTCGGGCTTCTTCGGGGCGTTCGCCAGGGCGGCCTTCACCGCCGAAGCCGCCGCCTCCGCCGCGCTGTTGCGCTGTTTGCGGGCGGCGGTCAGGATCTCCTGGGCGTGCTGCATCTTGTCGGCGCCGGCATTGGGGCAGGAGCCGGGCGGGGTGGGGCGCTTTCCCGGGTCCTCGCCGTTGTCCAGTTTCGCGTTGAATTCCTTCGCGGCGGTGTTGTACGCATCGACCTGGGCCTTGTAGGCGTCGATGGCCTCCTTCCGCTCCCGCTTGCCCTCCTTGTAGAGGGCGATGGCTTCCTTCGCCCTGCCCTGGGCCCAGCGGACCGTCTCCTCGTAGTGGCTCAGGGCCTTGGCCGCGTCCTCGCACGCCTTCGCCGCCTGCACCCATTGCTTGGGGTGCATGGCGAATTTGGCGCGGAAGGCGTCCGCTCCTTTGCCCTTCCAGTGGTCGGAGTCGAGCCGGGACATGCCGTTGCCGACGCGGTCGAACGCGGCCGCGAAGTCCGAGAGATGGGAGGCCGTGGAGCCAATGCGGCCGGGGCTGCCGTGGACGAGGTCCTGGGCGTGCTCCGTCTCGTCGAGCCGCTTCTCGTCGACATGGGCGCCGAGGCGGTCGGCGGTGAAGTCACCGAAGTCGTCCACGGTGTCGGCCAGGTCGTGCAGGCCGACCTTGTCCAGGCCGTCGCCGACCTTGTGCGCGGCGTAGTTGATGCCCTTGCCGACCTCCTTCTTTCCTTTGTCGTACAGGTCCTCAAGGCCATCACCGGCCTTGTCGACGCCCGACTTCAGGCCGTGTCCGATCTTCCCCAGGATGTCCGTCACGGGCGTCCCCTTCCTTTGGTGTGCAGGGGATCGCCGTGTGTTTCGAGGGTGTCCTTCGCCAGATCCTTGTTGGTCTGCATCATGTGGTCGAAGGAGTCGTCGAAGGACTTTCCGCTGTAGTCCACGTGCGCGAAGTTCCCGTGGTCCGCGATCTCGTTCATCGACATCTTCTCGACCTGCTCGTCGGAGAGCGTCGGGTCGGCGCCGAACGCCGCGACGCCGACCTTCATGGTCCCCTTGATGTACTGGTCGTTCTCGTAGTAATTGCCGGCGGCCAGGCCCACTTGGCGGGCGAAGCGGTTGCCGTCCTGGACCAGGGAGCGCACTCCCCACTCCCAGCGTTCGCAGAAGGACTTCACCGCGTCCGTCAGGCCGTCGTGGCCGGTTTCCATTCCGGTCAGCCGGAGATCGGAGAAGCCGCGGCCGGCCGCCGACTCGCCGATCATGCCGAGTTCGCGTAATTCGGAGAGGGCTCCGGTGATTCCCCGGGCGATCCCGTCCAGTGCCTCGCGGTCGGCCTCAGGTCCTCGTTCCCGCTCATCGGGCCGCCTCCGTCCCCGCGTTGACGGCCGCTGCCTCCGGTACGACGCCCGCGAGCGGGGGCAGGAGGAACGGCCGGTCGCTCCCGACGTCCACGGCCGCTCCGGCCGGCTCGCCGACCGCGGGGATCACGACGTCCAGCAGGCGGGCACCGAGGATCGTCACGTACTCCCAGTCCTCACCGGCCGCTGCCCGGTTCAGCGCGAACCTCGACAGCGCCGCCTCGTCGGAGAAGGCGTGGATCCACCACACGCCCTCGTGCGCCGCCGTCCACAGGCCGCCGCGCGCGTCGAGTGGCACCAGCACCGCCGTCCGCCTGAACTTGCCGAGGACTTCGGGCGGCTCGGCCCGTCCCTCGTACAGCGCGGCCAGTTCTTCGCGTAACGACGACGCCCACGTCAACACACTCGCCTCCCTTGCCCCGGAAGGGTACAGAAGGCTGATGCAGGGTCACACAGGGTATTCCCTGTGGCGCATCTCTCGGCGCACGCGGGCTCGTGCACCCGTGCGTCGCGCGCCTACCGTGAGGCGTCCGTGCGGCGAGAGGGGTGGACCTGTGACGGGGCTCGTTGAGCAGGTGCGGTGGGTGGCCGAAGGGGAGGTTTCGGCAAGGGAGTTGACCGAGGGTGCGTTGCGGCGGATCGAGGCGACGCAGGGCACGGTGAACGCCTTCCGGTGGGTGCGGGCGGAGGAGGCGTTACGGGAGGCCGACGAGGCGGACCGGCTGCGGGCGGCGGGGGAGCGGCGGGCGCTGCTCGGGGTGCCCGTGGCGGTCAAGGACGACATGGACGTGGCGGGGCTGCCGACGGCGTTCGGATGTGCCGGGGAGTTTCCGGTGAAGGGGGTGGACGGGGAGGCCGTGCGGCGTCTGCGCGCGGCGGGTGCGGTGATCGTCGGGAAGACGAACACGCCCGAGCTGGGGCAGTGGCCTATGACGGAGGGCCCGGCGTTCGGGGCGACGCGCAATCCATGGGACTTGGGCCGGACGCCCGGGGGTTCGTCGGGCGGGTCGGCGGCGGCCGTGGCGGCGGGGATCGTGGCGGGGGCGCTGGGGTCGGACGGGGCGGGGTCGGTCAGGATCCCGGCGGCCTGGACGCATCTGGTGGGGATCAAGCCGCAGCGCGGGCGGGTGCCGACCTGGCCGGACGGGGAGGTCTTCCACGGGCTGACGTGCCATGGGGTGCTGGCGCGGTCGGTGGCGGACGCGGCGTTGCTGTTGGGGGTCGTCGGGGGACCGCCCGTCGAGGTGCGCACGCCCCGGCGGCTGCGGATCGCGCTCTCGCTGCGGCCGGCGTACGCGGCGGTCCGGCACCGGCTGGAGCCCGCCGCCCGGGCGGCCGTCGAGCGGACGGCGGAGCAACTGGAGGCGCTGGGCCACGAGGTGGTGGCCGAGGAGGCGCGCTACGGGCCGGTGGGACCCGCGTTCGTGCCGCGCGCGATGGGCGGCGTACGGGAGTTGGCCCGGCGGGTGCCGGACCCGGGCCTGCTGGACCCGCGCACGCATCAGAACGTACGCGGCGGACTGCTGCTCGGCGGCGCCGTGCTGCGGCTGGCGCGGGCGGCGGAACGGCCCCTGCGGGCGCGGATGGGCGAGCTGTTCGGGCGGTACGACGTGCTGCTCACGCCGACGACGGCCGCGCCGCCGCTGCGCATCGGGGCGCTGGACGGGCTGTCGGCCCGGGAGACGGACTCCGCGATGATCACGGCCTGTCCGTACACCTGGCCGTGGAACGTGCTGGGCTGGCCCGCGATGAACGTGCCCGCCGGACTGACCGCGGGAGGGCTGCCGTTGGGGGCGCAGCTGCTGGGACCGGCCGGGAGCGAGGCGCTGTTGCTGTCGCTGGCCGGTCAACTGGAGGGCGAGGACCGGTGGTTCGAGCGGTGGCCGGCGGGCGGCGTCACGGAGCCAGGATGTCCAGCTCCGCCATCGCTCCCGTGACGATCTCGCGGGTCAGCTCCTCGGCGCGCGCCGCGTCGTGGGCGCGGACGGCCTCGGCGACCCGTACGTGCAGGGTCACCGCGGCCGGGTCGGGGTCGGTGAACATCACCTGGTGACGGGTGCGCCCGCTGAGCACCTCGGCGACGACGTCGCCGAGGCGGGCGAACATCTCGTTGCCGGAGGCGCGCAGCACGACCCGGTGGAACGCGATGTCGTGGCGCAGATAGGCGTCCAGTTGCTGGCCGCGCGAGGTGGCGACCATGCCCAGGGCGTGCTCGGTGAGTTCGGCGCACTGCGCGGGGGTGGCCAGGCGGGCGGCGAGGCCCGCGGCGACGGGCTCGACGGCCGAGCGCAGCACGGTCAGCGACCGCAGCTGGCGCGGGCGGTCGGGGCCCGCGAGCCGCCAGCGGATCACGTTCGGGTCGTAGACGCTCCACTCCTCGGGGGGCAGGACCGTCACGCCGACGCGGCGCCGGGAGGCGACCAGGTGCATGGACTCCAGGACGCGGATCACCTCGCGGACGACGGTGCGCGAGACGTCGAAGCGCTCCTCCAGCTCGTCCGTGCGCAGGACGCTGCCCGGCGGGTACGCCCCGGCCGTGATCGCGGGTCCGAGGGACTCCAGCACGCGTGCGTGCAGCCCCTGCCCCTGGTTGGTCATGGGATCAGCCTACGTGTCCATGCCGAAGGAGATTAAGTATGACGTTTAGGTCACAGGGGCTTGAATACGTCGTACGTCTTGCGTTTCAGTGGGGCGGCAGCCGCAGGAGACAGTGAGGTACTCACGCATGGCATCCCCCCACGTCGTCGTGGTGATGGGCGTCGCGGGCACGGGCAAGACCACGGTCGGGCCCCTGGTCGCGGACGCCCTCGGCGTCCCCTACGCCGAGGGCGACGACTTCCACCCCGCCCGCCAACATCGCCAAGATGTCCGGCGGCGTCCCGCTGGACGACGCCGACCGCGAGCCCTGGCTCGACGCGATCGGCGCATGGGCGCGCGGGCGGGCCGGGAAGGGCGGGGTGGTCAGCTGCTCCGCGCTCAAACGCGCCTACCGCGACCGGCTCCGGGCCGCCGCGCCCGGCGTCGTCTTCCTGCACCTGACCGGCTCGCGCGAACTGATCGCGGCCCGGATGGCCGCCCGCAAGGGCCACTTCATGACGACCCGGCTCCTGGACTCGCAGTTCGCGACCCTGGAGCCGCTGGAGGCCGACGAGGCCGGGGTCGCCGTGGACGTCGCCCCCGCGGCGGCCGTCATCGCCGAGCGCGCGGTCGCCGGGCTGCGCCGCCTGTAAACCCCCACCTCCTCTAAGGAAGCCCCGTGAGCACTCTCAGCGTCGAGATGCTGGCCGCGGCCCCCGCCGGACCGATCACGTCGGCGGGCCACGCACAGCTGGGCATCGCCGTACTCGCCGGCATCGCCGTCATCGTCCTCCTGATCACCCGGTTCCGGCTGCACGCCTTCCTGGCCCTGACCATCGGGTCATTGGTGCTCGGCGCCTCGGCCGGGGCTCCGCTCGACAAGGCGATCACCTCCTTCACGACCGGGCTCGGTTCGACCGTCGCCGGTGTCGGCGTCCTCATCGCCCTCGGGGCGATACTCGGCAAGCTGCTGGCCGACTCCGGCGGCGCGGACCAGATCGTGGACACGATCCTGGCGAAGGCGGGCGGCCGGGCCATGCCCTGGGCGATGGTGCTGATCGCGGGCGTCATCGGGCTGCCGCTCTTCTTCGAGGTGGGGATCGTGCTGCTGATCCCCGTGGTGCTGCTGGTGGCCAAGCGGGGCGGGCACTCGCTGATGCGGATCGGGATCCCGGCGCTGGCCGGTCTGTCCGTGATGCACGGCCTGGTGCCGCCGCACCCCGGGCCGCTGGCGGCGATCGACGCGATCGGCGCCAACCTCGGCGTCACCCTCGCGCTCGGCGTCCTCGTCGCCGTGCCGACCGCCGTGATCGCCGGCCCGCTCTTCTCCCGCGTCGCCGCGCGCTGGGTCGACGTCGCCCCGCCGGAGAAGCTGGTGCCGCAGCGGCCGTCGGAGGAGCTGGAGCGGCGCCCCGGCTTCGGCGTCACGGTGGCGACGGTGCTGCTGCCGGTGGTGCTGATGCTGGTGAAGGCGCTGGTGGACGTCGTCGTGGACGACCCTAAGCACCACGTCCAGCGCGTCGCCGACGTCATCGGCTCCCCGCTGATCGCCCTCCTCGCGGCGGTGCTGGGTCGGCATGTTCACCCTCGGCCGCGCGGCCGGCTTCGGCCGGGACCGGCTCGCCTCGACGGTCGAGAAGTCGCTGGTGCCGATCGCCGGGATCCTGCTGATCGTCGGCGCGGGCGGCGGCTTCAAGCAGACGCTGATCGACGTCGGCGTCGGGCAGATGATCCTGGACTTCTCCAAGTCCTGGTCGGTTTCCGCGCTGTTGCTGGCATGGCTGATCGCGGTCGGCATCCGGCTGGCGACGGGCTCGGCGACGGTGGCGACGATCTCGGCGGCGGGGCTGGTGGCGCCGCTGGCGGCGGACATGAGCACGGCGCATGCGGCGCTGCTGGTGCTGTCGGTGGGAGCCGGGTCGCTCTTCTTCAGCCATGTGAACGACGCCGGGTTCTGGATGGTGAAGGAGTACTTCGGGATGGACGTCGGCCAGACGCTGAAGAGCTGGTCGGTGATGGAGACGATCATCTCGGTGGTGGGGCTGGGCTTTGTGATGCTGTTGTCGTTGGTGGTGTAGAAGCCGCTCCCGGCTTCCGGGTGTCCTGATCCTGTGTAGCGGGCATCAAACGCGAGGTTCGGATTCCACCCGCTCCGGGTGCGCCCGGAAGGCTACTTTGCCTTCCAGATGGCATGGCGGAGCGGGGAGTTGAGGGAATGGCAGTCGAACCTGTCTCTTTGATCGTGGAGTTCGGGCGGGAGATCAGGTATGCCCGGGAGGCCCGGGGGTGGACACAGGAGATGCTCGCGTCCAAGTTGTGGGTCCAGCAGCCGTATGTGAGCAAGGTCGAGAGGGGGCAGCAGCTCGCCAGCCCCCAGTTCGCCGAGCAGTGCGACAAGGTGTTCGGTACGCCGGGTGTGTATGCGCGGATGCGCCAACGGGCGGCCGATGCGGGTAATCCGGTGTGGATGATCCCGTATCTGCAGTTCGAGCGCAGGGCGGTGAGCATCTGCGACTACTCGCCCACCCTGGTCCCGGGCATCCTGCAAACGCCCGAATACGCCGAAGCCGTATACCGGGCGGCCAGTCCGAACGACCCGGTCGACCGGATCCAGCAGCGAGTGGACGACCGCATGCGGCGCCGGGAGCTGTTCGACGGGCCCAATCCCCCGTCGCTCTGGGTCGTCCTGCACGAGGCCGCGCTGTGGTCCGACATGGGCGGCCCGGACGTCATGCGAGGGCAACTGCGGCACCTTGTGTCGGTGATTGAGCATCCCCTCATCACGGTCCAGGTGTTCCCCCTCGGTGACACCCCGGCGAGGCGGGCGCCGTTCATCCTGCTCAAGCAGCAGAACGGGGCCGAAGTCCTTTACGCGGAGAGCTATGTGCAGGGGCAAGTGCACGATGCGCCGGAAGTGGTGGCCGAGGCGCGTGCTACGTACGATCGTTTGCGCGCCAACGCCCTGTCGCTTCCCGATTCGCTCTCCGTCATCCGTCACCTTATGGAGGCGTACGACCATGAACCCCACCCACAACCTCGCCCGCGCGACATGGGTGAAGTCCAGTCACAGCGAGGGCAACGGAGGCACCTGCGTCGAGTGGGCCCCCGCGTTCATATCCACCGGCGCCATACCCGTCCGGGACAGCAAGCGCCCTGATGGTCCCGCGCTCACCGTTTCCTCGCCCGCGTGGTCCTCGTTCGTGGCGATCGTCAGGGATGGGGAACGGTGAGCGGGCCCAGGGGGCGGCACGTCCCCGCGTAACCTCTTCCTGTGCCAGCCTCCCGCCCGCATCGCGTCGCCGTCCTCGTGCTGGAGGGCGCGAAGCCGCTCGATGTCGGAATTCCCGCGCAGGTCTTCACGACCCGCGCGAGCATGCCGTACGAGGTGCGGGTGTGCGCGGCGGCCCCCGGGCTCGTGACCGGCGGCGACGGCCTGTCGTACTACGCCGCCGACGGCCTCGACGCGCTGGCGTGGGCCGACATCGTCTTCGTCCCCGGTTACCGGTTTCCGGGCCGCGACGACCCGCCGCGGGCCGTCGTCGACGCGCTGATCGCCGCCCACGAACGGGGTGCGCGGCTCGCCGCCATCTCGACGGGCGCCTTCGCGCTCGCCGCCACGGGCCTGCTCGACGGCAAGCGCGCCACGACGCACTGGCATTACGCGCGGGCGCTCGCGGCGAAGCATCCGCTCGTCCGGGTCGACGAGAACGTTCTGTTCGTCGACGAGGGCAGCGTGCTGACGTCGGCCGGCGCGGCATCGGGCATCGACCTGTGTCTGCACATCCTGCGCGGCGACCTCGGGGTGGCCGCGTCGAACCACGCGGCCCGGCGCCTGGTCGCGGCCCCCTACCGCAGCGGCGGTCAGGCGCAGTACGTGCCGCGCAGCGTGCCCGAGCCGCTGGGGGAGCGGTTCGCCGCCACCCGTGAGTGGGCGCTGCACCGGCTGGGCGAGACCCTCACCCTCGAACTGCTCGCCCGGCACGCCGCGGTGTCGCCGCGCACCTTCTCGCGGCGCTTCGTCGAGGACACGGGGTACACGCCGATGGAGTGGGTCATGCGGGCCCGCATCGACCTGGCCCGTGAGCTGCTGGAGCGTTCGGAGCGGCACATCGAGCAGATCGCCGCCGACGTCGGCCTGGGCACCGGTGCCAATCTGCGGTTGCACTTCCATCGCGTCCTCGGCACGACGCCGAGCGAGTACCGGCGCACCTTCACCCGGGGCGAGTAGCCCGCCGCCACCTGGCGCGATCCTTTTGAACCCTGGCGATCACGCCGCTGTCACGGGCGGACGCGGCGCGCGAAATTGAGGGTGAACCGAAGGGACACCACTCATGACGCGCATCGCCATCAACGGATTCGGCCGCATCGGACGCAATGTGCTGCGTGCACTGCTGGAACGTGACAGCGACCTGGAGATCGTCGCGGTCAACGACCTCACGGAGCCCGCCACCCTCGCGCGGCTGCTCGCCTACGACACGACGGCCGGCCGGCTCGGTCGCCCGGTGACCGTCGACGGGGACGCACTCGTCGTCGACGGACGTCGCATCACGGTGCTCGCCGAGCGCGAACCGGCGCGGCTGCCGTGGGCCGAACTCGGCGTGGACATCGTGCTGGAGGCGACCGGCCGCTTCACCTCGGCCGGGGCCGCCCGCGCCCACCTCGCCGCCGGCGCGAAGAAGGTGCTGGTCGGCGCGCCGTCGGAGGGTGCCGATGTCACGCTGGCGTTCGGGGTCAACACGGACGCGTACGACCCGGACGTGCACACGATCGTCTCGAACGCCTCCTGCACGACCAACGCCCTCGCGCCGCTGGCCGCGGTGCTCGACGAACTCGCCGGCATCGAGCACGGCTTCATGACGACGGTGCACGCCTACACGCAGGAGCAGAACCTGCAGGACGGTCCGCACCGCGACGCCCGCCGCGCCCGTGCCGCCGCCGTCAACATCGTCCCGACCACGACGGGCGCCGCCAAGGCGATCGGCCTCGTGCTGCCGCAGCTCGACGGCAAGTTGTCGGGCGACTCGATCCGTGTGCCGGTTCCGGTGGGCTCGATCGTCGAACTCAATACGACGGTCGCCCGCGACGTGACGCGCGACGAGGTGCTCGCGGCGTACCGCGCCGCGGCGGAGGGGCCGCTCGCCGGCATCCTGGAGTACTCGGACGACCCGCTCGTGTCGTCCGACATCACGGGCAATCCGGCCTCGTCGATCTTCGACTCGGCCCTCACCCGCGTCGACGGCCGCCACGTCAAGGTGGTCGCCTGGTACGACAACGAGTGGGGCTTCTCGAACCGCGTGATCGACACGCTCCGGCTGCTCGCCACCCGCTGACCGACGCCGGGGCCGTACCCCGCTTCCGGCGACCGCACCGGGCGCGCCGCCCTCAACCCCCGTGCACGCCCACCTGATAGCCGGCCGCGTGGGCGAGACGGATCATCTCCGTGAGCTCGGCGGCCCGTTGCTCTGTGCGCGGTGATCGCGGGCCTGGAGGCCACGCTGTCCAGGGGCTAGGGCGTGCCCTAGCGGTCGAGTGCCCTGCGCAGCAACGGCGTCAGCCGCCGCTCCACCAGGACGTGCAGCACCCACGCCAGCCCCAGCATCAGCGCGAGCGTCAGCCCGAAGACGGCGTACGACGGCAGGCCCAGTCCCCGGTGCAGCGCGCCGACGACGACCCAGCCGAGGTGCTCGTGCACCAGGTAGAAGGGGTACGTGAGCGCCCCCGCCAGCGGCAGCCACCGCCAGTTCGCCCGGTGCGCCCGGCCCGTGGCGATGAGTGCGACGGCCGCGTACCCCAGCGCCAGGACCGCGATGATGACGGACGGCGAACGGTACGAGAAGTAGTGCGGGTTGGGCGGGTGCCACAGCCCGGCCACCGCGTAGCGCTGGCCGATCAGGAAGCTCGCCGCGACGATGCCCCAGGACAGTGCGGAGTGCCCGTACCGGTGGACGAGGTACAGGCCGATGCCGCCGATGAAGAACGGCGCGTGCTCGGGCATGGTGACCACCCGGAGGGATTCGACGTGCCCGGCCGTCGTGATCACGGCGGCCAGCGTCCACACCGCGCAGAAGAGGACGACGCGCCGTCTCGTCGCACCCGGCAGGACGACGAAGAGCGCGAAGAGGGCATAGAACCGCACCTCGGCCCAGAGCGTCCAGCACACCCCGAGCACCCGCTCGGCGCCGACCGGTTGCTGGAGCATGGTGAGGTTGACCAGGGTGTCGCTGAACGAGACCGTCCTGTACGTGACCCACGGCAGCGCGAACGCCAGCGTCACCAGCAGGATCGCGGCCCAGTACGCGGGGTAGAGGCGGGCCGCGCGCGAGGCGAAGAAGGAGCGCAGGGAGCGTCCCCAGCCGCTCATGCAGATCACGAAGCCGCTGATGACGAAGAAGATCTGCACGCCCAGGCAGCCGTAGGCGAACGCCGTGGAGACGTGCGGGAATTCGTGCCGGGGCGAGGCGCCCCACGCGGTGGCGATCTCCCCGTCCCGCCCGCCGTAGTGGTACAGCGCCACCATCAGCGCGGCGATCAGCCGCAGCCCGTCCAGGGCGTACAGCCGCCCGCCGCGGCGGGCCGGCAGGCGTTCCTCCGGCCGTGCGACGGGCGGGGCGGGGACGGTGGCCGTCATGAGGACTTCTTCCTGCTCGGCCGGCCCTTGCTCAGGCGGCGCTGCACGGCGCGGGCCCGGCGGGCCAGCCGGCGCACGGCGGGATTCCGGGGCAGGAAGGCCAGTTGGGACGGGACGGCGCCGGGCAGCGCCAGGGCGGTCAGGCGTCGGCGTTTGAAGTAGCGCCATGTCGTGGGGTTCAGGCGGTGCGTCAGGTAGCGTTCGGCCGCGCGGCGCAGGTCGGGGTTGATCTGCGGTTGCATCGCGTAGCCGACCGCCGTCAGCAACTCCTGGGCGTCACCCGCGAGGACGGTGCTCTCCGTGCTCTCCAGCGGCGGCAGGAGCGCGTCGACGAGGGTGACCGGGATCCGGTTGCTGTTCTGGTACGGAGCGAGCCGCTCCAGCAGCAGGTCCGTGCCGGTGCGGACGGCCGGGAGGCCGTGGAAGGCGCCGGCGGTCATCAGGGCCGTGGAGAAGCAGCCGACGACGAGGGCGGGGCGCAGCCGCAGGTAGAGGACCTCCGCGAGCGCGGGGGAGTCCACGACCGTGAGCTCCGCCCCGAGCCGGGCGGCCTCCTCCTCCAGCATCCGCGACCAGCGGGCGGGCGCGGTGGGGTGGGGCTTGAAGACGACGGAGCGGTGGCCGCGCGCGACCGCGCCGCGCAGCATGCGCACGTGCAGCCGTTCCTCCTCCTCGGGGGTGAGGATGTCCAGCGCCGAGAGGTACTGGCCGAGCAGGAGCGCGGACTCCTCGGGGACGGGCGGGAGTTCGGGGGTGGCGTCGGCGATCTCGGCCAGCACCTTGGCGAAGATCTCGCCGGGGATCGTCTCCGCCGCCACGCCGAACTCCCGCAGCAGCAGCGGCCGCAGGCCGGGTACGAGGTCGAGGTGGAGGAGGCGGCGGACGCGGGTGCCGACCAGCGGGTCGAGCTTGTTGCGGGTGGGGCCGTAGCTCATCAGTCCGTCGGCGTAGACGTCCAGGGGTGCCCCGGGGAAGACCTGGGCGAGCGCGAGCGCCGGGTTGACCTGGAGGGACTCCAGGACGATCTCGACGTCGTCGTCGCCCAGCCCCCACAGCAGCCTCAAGTGCCGTTCCCACAGCGGGGCGTCGTCGGGGCGGGGCGACCAGCCGGCGGGGTGGAACGGGCTGATCGTCCCGTTCCAGGAGAGCACGCCGTCGAAGCGGGCGCGCAGCCGGTCGAAGCCGGGGGCCAGGTCGGGGCCGGGCGTGGTCTCGGGGACGGCGGCGTTGTTGGCGACGAGCAGCAGGCGCCGGTCGGCCGGAGGGAGGAGCCCGGCGTCGAGGGCGGCGGCGAGGGTCGCCGTGCCGTAGAGGGTGGAGGCGAGGAGGAGTTGGGTGCGCGGGCGGCCGGTCATCGGGCGAGCACCGTCCGCCGGACGCGGCGCAGTCGTCGCGCGCGGTCCGCGTCCATGGAATTCAGGGCGTCGTTCAGCAATCGCGGTGGCATCCGTTTCATGGCGGCGGCGCTCTTCGAACGCAGGGCCCGGGCGACGTCGGGTTCGAATCGTTCGATGGAGCCGAGGTGATGGGAAATGATCGCGCAATAGGTGCGTACGGCTTTCGGGAGCAGCGCCTCGGCGTCGCGGTCGCGGGCCGTTTCTTCGAGCACCTGGTCGAATGCGCGGAGGAAATCGAGTTGGCGTACGTCGCCGATCTGGGTGAGGGAGGAGGCGACGCCCCGGCGGTAGAAGACGCCGAGCAGTCCGGCCACCGCGAAGGTGTCCGCCTCCCGGTGCAGCCGCCAGATCCAGGGCCGGTCCTCGGCCGTGCGCAGGCCGTGCCGGAAGTGCAGCAGCCCCGCGTCCAGCAGCCGCCGGTGGTAGACGCCGGCCCAGGCGTACGGATAGTCCACGGAGGTCGTGCGGTCGGCGGGCAGTATGGCGTCGCGCGGGTCGAGCGCGACGCCGCGACGGCCGTGCGGGACGCGGTGGACGGTGCGGGCGCGGCCGGTGCACTGGACGTGGTCGGTGCGGACGAAGTCCACGTCCAGCCCCTCGATGGCGGAGAGGAGCTGTCGCAGATGGCCGGGCGCGAGCCAGTCGTCCCCGTCGAGGAAGGTCAGGTACGTGCCGCGCGCCGCGTCCAGGCCGGTGTTGCGGGCGGTGGCGAGGCCGCCGTTGGCCGTGTGGCGCACCAACACGGCTCCGGGCAGCTCGCGTTCCGCGCGTTCCAGGAGGGCGCCCGTCCCGTCGGTCGAACAATCGTCGACGAGAATGAATTCGAAATCCCGGTGGGCGTTCGCATTCAGGCTCCGCAGGGTGTCCTGCGCGTAGGTCTGCACATTGAAGAACGGCACGATGACGGAGAGCTTGACCACTCGCGTCACGGTAGGTGACGCCCCGGCATTCGTCCTGTCCGCCAGCACAAGCGGAAGTGAACGACGCGCGGCGGAATGATGAACCGGGCGCGCCCGTCCGTCGATTCTCCGGGCGTCGGTGTGCTGTTTACCGATTGTTGAGCTCGCGTTGGTCAGCCAAACCGAATCAATTCCTATCGTCGGTGCCGTGCCCTCAGCGCCTTCACGTACCGAAAGCCCGCCCCGGGTCGCCGTCCTCGCGGATTCCGACACCCGGTGGAAATGGGGAGCGCTCACCGCGCAGCGGCTCGCGCCCGGCGCCCGTCCGGACGGATTCCTGCTCCGCGGGCGCGCCACCCCGACCCCGCGCCAGCTCGCCGAAGTGGGCGTGGACTGGATGCGGTTGACGGAGGTGACGGGCCCGGAGTTCACCGCCGCCGCCGGGCCGGAGCGGTACGACGTCGTCCTGCTCGCCTGCGTCGGCGGCGCCGTGCAGGCCCTGCTGCACGGGCTGGCCCACGCGTGGCAGGGGGCCCGGCAGAGGCCCGTCGTCGCCACCGGGTACGTGGGCGTGGTCTACGAGAAGCTCGCCGACGGGCTGCTGCTGCGGCACGGTGCGGATGTCGTGCTGGCCAACTCCCGCCACGACGCGGAGCGGTTCCGCGCGGTGTACGAGGGGGTGGGCGCCGACGCCGGGAGCGTCACCGAGTGCGCGCTGCCCTTCCTGGAAAGGGCGCCGTACGAGCCCGCCGATCCCGAAGTGCGGCCGTACACGGTCGTGTTCGCCGCCCAGCCCTCCGTCCCCGACCGGCGGGAGGACCGGCTGTACCTGCTGGAGCGCGCCGCGCGGCACGCCCGGCTGCATCCGCGGCGCGAGGTCCTGGTCAAGCTGCGCAGCCGGCCCGGTGAACACACCACGCACATCGAGGAGTTGCCCTACCAGCGGCTGGCGGCGCGGGTCACGGGCGGACTGCCCGCCAACTGCCGCCTGGTGTACGGCAACATGGGCGAGGTCCTGGACCGGACCGACCTCCTGGTGACCGTCAGCTCGACCGCCGCTCTGGAGGCGCTGCACCGGGGCATTCCCACCGCCGTTCTCACGGACCTCGGGATCCGCGAGCAGCTCGGCAACCACCACTTCCTCGGCTCCGGCTGCCTCGCCTCCTGGGACCGGCTCGACGCCGGCCACCTGCCCAAGCCCGAGCCGGAGTGGCTCGCCCGCCAAGGAGTCGCCACCGAGGGGGCGTTCGCCGCCGCGCGGCGGCGCGTCGCCAGCCTCCTCACGCCCCCCGGCCCGCCACCCCTCGCGCCGTACTACACCGCGGAGACGGCCCCCGGCTACCTGCCCGGCATCCTCGCCCGCCACGGCTTCGACCCCCGCGGCCGCCCGCTGCCCGGCCGCGCGGCGCCGCCCGGCGAGGAGGGCGCCCTGCGCCGCACCGCCCGGGGCGTGCTGCGGGACGCGGCGCGCGGCGCGTACCGGCACGGCGTCCAGCGGGTGGCGCCGGTGATCCGACGGATGGGGGACCTGTGATGCGGGGCGCGCCTGCGGCGCGGAGGCCGGCGGCGGGGACTCCGGCGCGGCCGGCAGGTCCACCGGGGTCCGCCGGGTCCGCGGCCGTACCGGGACCCGTGCCCGTACCCGCGCCGTCCGCGCCGGGGGACGACGCCCCCGCCCCCGCGCCGTACCCCGCAGTCACCGCATCCTCCGAGGAGCACGCCATGCCCGCCGTCCTGGCCGTCGTCCCCGCCCGCGGCGGGTCCAAGGGGGTGCCCGGCAAGAACCTCGCCCGGGTCGGCGGCGTGCCGCTGGTCGTCCGCGCGGTCCGTGCCTGCCGGGAGGCCCGGCTGGTCACGGACGTCGTCGTCTCCACCGACGACCCCGCCGTCGCCGCCGCCGCGCGGGAGGCCGGCGCCAGGGTGGTCGAGCGGCCCGCGGAGCTCGCCGGGGACGCCGCGACCAGCGAATCCGCCGTGCTGCACGCCCTCGACGCCCACGAGGCGGCGACCGGCCGCGCCGTGGACGCCGTCCTGCTGGTGCAGTGCACCAGCCCCTTCCTGACCGCCGGGGACATCGACGCGGTGACCGCCGCCGTCACGGAGGGCGGCGCGGACAGCGCGCTGACCGTGGCGCCCTTCCACGGCTTCGTCTGGCGGGCCGGAGAAACGGTCGCGGAAATGGCCGGAAATCGACCGTCCGACGACGGCGCCCACGGCGTCAACCATGACAAGAAGCACCGGCCCCGGCGCCAGGACCGGCCACAGGACCTCCTGGAGACCGGGGCCGCCTACGCGATGCGCGCCGCCGGCTTCCGCGCCGCCCGCCACCGCTTCTTCGGCCGCACCGCGCCCGTCCCCACCGACCCCGCCCGCGTCCTGGAGATCGACGACCCGGACGACCTGGCCCGCGCCCGCGCCCTGGCGCCCCTCCTCGACGCCCCGGACTTCGACGCCCCGGACTTCCCCGGCCGGGACGACATCGACGCCGTCGTCCTCGACTTCGACGGCACCCAGACCGACGACCGCGTCCTCGTCGACGCCGAGGGCCGCGAACTCGTCGCGGTCCACCGCGGCGACGGGCTCGGCGTGGCCGCCCTGCGCCGCGCCGGGCTGGCCCTGCTGATCCTCTCCACGGAGGTGAACGCCGTCGTCGCCGCCCGCGCCCGCAAGCTCAACGTGCCGGTGGTGCACGGCACCGACACCAAGGACGCCGTGCTCAAGCAGTGGTGCGACGAGCGCGGCATCGACCCCGGGCGGGTGCTCTACGCCGGCAACGACGTCAACGACCTGCCCTGCTTCCGGCTCGTCGGCTGGCCCGTGGCCGTCGCCGACGCGCACCCGGCCGTACGGGACGCCGCGCGCGCCGTCACCCGCGCGCCGGGCGGCCGCGGCGCCGTCCGCGAGATCGCCGGCCGGCTCCTGGGCCCCGAGCTCTGACCCCCGCACCGTGACCCCCGCACCGTGACCCCCGCACCGTGACCCCCGCACCACCCGTCCCCACCCACACGTAAGGAACCGCTCCATGACCCCCACCGGCGCCGCCGTGCGCACCCGTCTCCTCGGCGACCGTCCCGTAGGCCCCGACCACCCGGTCTACGTCACCGGCGAGATCGGCATCAACCACAACGGCGACCTGGACACGGCCCTCGCGCTCGTCGACGCCGCCGTCGACGCGGGCTGTGACGCCGTCAAGTTCCAGAAGCGCACCCCCGAGATCTGCACCCCGCGCGACCAGTGGGACGTCGAACGCGACACCCCCTGGGGGCGGATGAGCTACATCGACTACCGCTACCGGGTGGAGTTCGGCGAGGACGAGTACCGCAGGATCGACGAGCACTGCCGGGAGCGCGGGATCGCCTGGTTCGCCTCGCCCTGGGACGTGGAGTCCGTCGCCTTCCTGGAGAAGTTCGGCGTCCCCGCCCACAAGGTCGCCTCCGCCTCGCTCACCGACGACGAGCTGCTCCGCGCCCTGCGGGCCACCGGGCGCACGGTCGTGCTCTCCACCGGGATGTCCACGCCCGCGCAGATCCGGCACGCCGTCGAGGTGCTCGGCAGTGGGAACGTCCTGCTGTGCCACGCCACTTCCACCTACCCGGCCCGGGCCGCCGAGCTCAACCTCCGGGTGATCCACACGCTCCAGGCCGAGTACCCCAACGTCCCCATCGGTTACTCCGGCCACGAGACGGGCCTGCAGACCACGCTGGCCGCCGTCGCGCTGGGCGCCTGCTTCGTCGAGCGGCACATCACCCTGGACCGCGCCATGTGGGGCTCGGACCAGGCCGCCTCCGTCGAACCCGGCGGCCTGGCACGGCTGGTGCGCGACGTGCGGGTCGTCGAGGAGGCGCTCGGCGACGGGGTCAAGCGGGTCTACGACAGCGAGCTCGCCCCGATGCGCAAGCTGCGCCGGGTCGCGGGCGTCGTCGCCCAGTCGGCGGCCCGCCCGTCCGCCGGCCGTCCGACCGCAGCGGTCTGACGGGCCCGCCGATGAGCGCCCCCGACGGGATCCCCCCGGCCGACACCCTGGCCTTCGTGGAGAGCCCGGTCCAGCTCCTCAACGTCCTTGAGTGGGCGCACGACCAGCCGCACGGCGAACCGCAGGACGGCGCCGGCTCCGTGCCCGCCCAGCGCACCAGCGGCTCGGACCTGCGCCGGGCCCTGCCGGGACCGCTCGACATGGTGGTCGTCGTGCTCGCCCCGCACGACCCGATGACCCGCGGCCAGTTGCGCCGCATGGCCGAACTCGCCCGCGACCAGGGCCACCGGCTGCGCTGGGAGGAGGCGCGCGGCTCCGCCGCCGCGCCCCTGCGCACCGTCGGCTCCCTCGCCGGGCCGCTGCGTGCGGCGCGGCGCGTCGTCATCGGGGATCCGTTCTCGCGCTACGTCCAGCTGCTGCTGACCCTCGCCCGGCCGCGGGAGCTGGTGGTGGTGGACGACGGGACGGCGACGATGGAGTTCGTGGCCCAACTCGCCCGTGGCGAACGGTTCGTGCGCTGGCACCGGCCGTGCGGCGGCCGGGGGGCGCGTGATCTCGTCTTCGCGCCGGTGTCCGCTTCGGCGCGCCGGATGCTCACCCCGAACGACCACCGAAGTGTGCACCTGTTCACCTCGATGCCGGTCGAACCGCCCCCGGGAGTGACGGTCACCGCCAACGGCTTCGCCTGGACGCGCGCCACGTTCGGCCCGCCGCGGCTGACCCGCTCCACCGATCTGGTGGGCACCTCCCTGGTCGAGACCGGGGTCGTCGAGGGCGAGCGCTACCTGGAGGCCGTCGGCGCCCTGGCCGCCGCCCACGGCGCGACGCGCTACTTCGCGCACCGACGCGAGAGCACGGACAAACTGCGCCTGATAGCCGGGCGGCTGGGCCTGGAGGTCGTCCGGCCGGAGCTGCCCCTGGAGCTGGTGGCCCGCCGCGGGCCCATGGGGCGTACGGTGCTGAGCTTCCCGTCCACCGTCGTGCACACCCTCCCGCTCGCCCTCGCGGGCACCGACGTCACCGTCGCCGTCTGCGACGTCGATCCCTCCTGGCTCACCGCACACGCCTCGTCCCGGGCGCAGGGCTTCCTCTCGCGGGTCACCGGGAGCGCACGCCACGTACGCCGCCTACCGCAGATGTCCGCCCCGGCGCGTACCACCTGACAGTGTCTCGCAAAGGTACGCCGTAAATACGGGTCATACCCCCCTCGTAACCCATCCATGCGGCTGAACTTTTCACGATTGGAGGGCAGTTGCCCTGTGGAGGGCTCTACTCTTCAGAGGGTGAAGCAACTGATGCCCTGTGAAGCCGCTCCTGCCACTCCTGTTGGTGATCTTGAAGGCGCTCCGGCCGGCTCGCTGCCCGGTCTCCTCCCGGCCGGGCTCGCTGCCGAACTCATCGCCTTCCGCCGGGACTTGCACATGCACCCCGAGCTGGGCAACCGGGAGTTCCGCACCACCGCGGCGATCAGGGCAAGACTCGAGAAGGCCGGGCTGCGCCCGCGGACGCTTCCCGCGGGCACCGGGCTGATCTGTGACATCGGGCGTCCCCGGCCGGGCGCCGAGCGCCGCCCGCTGCTCGCCTTCCGCGCGGACCTCGACGCGCTGCCCATCCCCGACACCAAGACGGTGCCGTACCGCTCGACGGTGCCCGGCGCCGCCCACGCCTGCGGGCACGACGTGCACACCACCGTCGTCCTCGGCACTGGTCTGGTGCTCGCCGCGCTGGACCGGGAGGGGCTGCTGCCGCACCCGGTGCGGCTGGTCTTCCAGCCCGCCGAGGAGATCCTGCCCGGCGGCGCGCTGAAGGCGATCGAGGGCGGGGCGCTGGAGGGCGTCGGCCGGATCGTCGCCGTGCACTGCGACCCCAAGGTCGAGGTCGGCCGGCTCGGGCTGCGCACCGGGGCGATCACCTCCGCCTGCGACAAGCTGGAGGTCGCCCTGGACGGCCCCGGCGGCCACACCGCCCGCCCGCACCTGAGCACGGACATGGTGACCGCCGCCGCCCGGGTGGCCACCGACGTCCCGGCGCTGCTGGCGCGGCGGGTGGACACCCGGGCCGGGCTGGCGGTGACCTGGGGCCGGCTGGAGACCGGGCACGCGGCCAATGTGATCCCGCAGCGCGCCGAGCTCTCCGGCACGGTCCGCTGCCTGGACATCGACGCCTGGCGGGACGCGCCCGACCTGGTGCACGCGGCGGTCGACGAGGTGGCCGCGCTGCACCGCGCCAAGTCGCAGATCACCTACATCCGGGGCGTCCCGCCCGTCGTCAACGACCAGGAGATCGCCGCGCTGCTGGGCCGGGCCATGACCGCGCGGCGCGGGGCGGACGCGGTGGAGGACACCGAGCAGAGCCTGGGCGGGGAGGACTTCTCCTGGTACCTGGAGCACGTCCCGGGCGCGATGGCCCGGCTCGGCGTGCGGCCGGTGGGGGACACCTCGCGCCGCGATCTGCACTGCGGGGACTTCGACGTGGACGAGGGTGCGATCCGGGTCGGTGTGGAGCTTTTTACAGCCGCAGCACTGCTGGATCGTCCCAATTTGTAGGTTTCTCCGACAACTGTTCGGTTAGCGACGATCCGATAACGGCTTCGGGCTACCTCTTTTCAGGCCATCTACGCGCGTTACGATCCCGTCGAAACCAGCGCCAACGGAGGCGCTTCGAGTGAAGGGGCCCTCGTGCGCCGGGTATCCACGATCACTGTTGCGGGCATTGCCACCGCGGCTCTCGCATTCACCCTCACCGCCTGTGGCGAGTCGTCCACCGAGTCCAGTGGCGGAAAGAACAAGGGCCTCGGTCTCGCCTTCGACGTCGGCGGCCGTGACGACCACTCCTTCAACGAGTCCGCCGCCCGTGGCGCGGACAAGGCGGAGAAGGAGCTGGGCTTCAAGAACAAGATGATGACCGCCAAGAACAGCGAGACCGAGGCCGAGCGCGAGCAGCGGCTGAACTCCCTGGCGGAGGCGGGCTACAACCCGGTCATCGGCGTCGGCTTCAACTACCAGAAGTCGGTCGAGAAGGTCGCCAAGGACCACCCGGACACCACCTTCGCCGTGGTCGACTCGGTCGCCGCGGGCAAGAACGTGGAGAGCATCACCTTCGGTGAGCACGAGGGCTCGTACCTGGCCGGTGTCGCCGCGGCCCTGAAGTCCAAGTCCCACAAGGTCGGCTTCATCGGCGGCGTCAACAACGCGCTGATCCAGAAGTTCCAGGCGGGCTTCGAGCAGGGCGTCAAGGCCGCCGACCCCAAGGCGCAGGTCGTCTCGCAGTACCTGTACCCGAACAACGACAAGGGCTTCAACGACCCGGCCGCGGCCAAGGACAAGGCCAAGGGCATGCTCGACTCGGGCATCGACGTGATCTACACGGCGGCGGGCCTCTCCGGCAACGGCTCCATCGAGGCCATCGCCGGCAAGAACGACGCCTGGGCCATCGGCGTGGACTCCGACCAGTACCAGCAGCCGGGCCTGGAGAAGTACAAGGACCACATCCTCACCTCCGTGGTGAAGAACGTGGACGTGGCGGTCTTCGACCTCGTCAAGAGCGTCAAGGACGGGAAGCCGATCACCGGGCCGAAGACGTACCTGCTCAAGGACGGCGGCGTCTCGCTGGCCACCTCGGGCGGTCACATCGACGACATCAAGGACAAGCTCGACGCCGCGAAGAAGGACGTCGTGGACGGCAAGGTCAAGGTCAAGACCCAGCCGTGACCCCGGGCCGGTGACGGCCGGCCGAAACGAACGGTGAGCGGGCCCGGCGGGGGGACTACCCCTGCCGGGCCCGCCCATGCCGGAGTCAACGCTACGCGCGTAGCGTGCCGTTGACCCGTGTAGCGTCGCCCACCCGCTCCCTTCCCCGAGGAGAGTGCGCCATCAAAGCGTCCAGTAGCAGCAAAGAGTCCAGCAGCGGCACCGCTCCCGCCGTGGAACTGCAAGGCATCACCAAGCGGTTCCCCGGCGTCGTGGCCAACCACGACATCCACCTCACGGTCCGCCGCGGCACCGTCCACGCCCTCTGCGGCGAGAACGGCGCCGGCAAGTCCACCCTGATGAAGATCCTCTACGGCATGCAGAAGCCGGACGAGGGCACCATCACCCTCGACGGCGAGCAGGTCGGCCTGCACTCGCCGGCCGACGCCATCGCGCGCGGCATCGGCATGGTGCACCAGCACTTCATGCTGGCCGACAACCTCACCGTCCTGGAGAACGTCGTCCTCGGCGCCGAGAAGCTCCACGGCATCGGCGGCAAGGCGCGTACGAAGATCAAGGAGATCTCCGACGCGTACGGCCTGGGCGTGCGCCCCGACGTCCTCGTCGAGGACCTCGGCGTCGCCGACCGCCAGCGCGTGGAGATCCTCAAGGTCCTCTACCGGGGCGCCCGTACGCTCATCCTCGACGAGCCGACCGCGGTGCTCGTGCCGCAGGAGGTCAGCGCGCTCTTCGACAACCTGCGCGAGCTCAAGGCCGAGGGCCTGACCGTCATCTTCATCTCGCACAAGCTCGGCGAGGTGCTCTCCGTCGCGGACGACATCACCGTCATCCGCCGCGGCACCACCGTCGGCACCGCCGTCCCCAGCGAGACCACGCCCAAGCAACTCGCCGAGCTGATGGTCGGCGAGGAACTGCCCTCGCCGGAGACCCGCGAGTCCACGGTCACCGACACCCCGATGCTCACCGTCGAGGGCCTGCACCTGTCGGCCACCGACTCCGACGGCGTGGTGCGCACCGTGCTGGACGGCATCGAGTTCACCATCCACAAGGGCGAGGTCCTGGGCCTCGCGGGCGTGGAGGGCAACGGCCAGGCCGAACTGGTCGAGGCGATCATGGGCATGCGCGACCCGGACGCCGGCACCGTTACCCTCGACGGCGCGGAGATCACCCACGCGCCCACCCGCAAGCGGCGCGAGGGCGGCATCGGCTACATCCCCGAGGACCGCCACCGGCACGGCCTGCTGCTGGAGGCCCCGCTGTGGGAGAACCGCATCCTGGGCCACGTCACGGAGAAGCCCAACAGCAAGGGCGTCTTCCTGGACAACAAGGCGGCGCGCGCCGACACCGAGCGGATCGTCCGCGAGTTCGACGTCCGCACCCCCGGCATCGAGGTCACCGCGGCCTCGCTCTCCGGCGGCAACCAGCAGAAGCTGATCGTCGGCCGCGAGATGAGCCACCACCCCAAGCTGCTGATCGCCGCGCACCCCACCCGGGGCGTGGACGTCGGCGCCCAGGCGCAGATCTGGGACCAGATCCGCGAGGCGCGCCGCGAGGGACTCGCGGTGCTGCTGATCTCCGCCGACCTGGACGAGCTGATCGGGCTCTCCGACACCCTGCGGGTGATGTTCCGCGGCCGCCTGGTCGCCGACGCCGACCCCGCCACCATCACCCCGGAGGAGTTGGGCTCGGCCATGACCGGCGCCGCTACCGGCCACCTTGAGCACGAGGAGAGCGAGAACGGGGAAGGGGGCGAGTCCAAGTGATCAAGAAGTTCGACAAGGCTGCGAAGTTCGACAAAAACAAGGCGATCCTGGCCGTCGCAGCCCCGCTCCTCGCGATCGTGGCCGCCATCGCGATCACTTCGATCATCATCGCGGCGACGGGCAAGGACCCGTTCCACGCCTACCAGGTGATGGTGGACTTCGGCTCGAAGAGCGACAGCCAGGTCTGGATCGTCAACAAGGCGACGCCGTACTACCTTTCCGCGCTGGCCGTCGCCATCGGCTTCCGGATGAACCTCTTCAACATCGGCGTCGACGGCCAGTACCGCATCGCGGCCTTCTTCGCCGCCGTCGTCGGCGGGGCGCTCACCCTGCCCGGCATCGTCCAGGTCCCGATCATCATCATCGTGGCGATGGCGGTCGGCGCGCTCTGGGCCGGCATCGCCGGTCTGCTGAAGACCACCCGCGGCGTCAACGAGGTGATCAGCACGATCATGCTCAACGCCATCGGCGCCTCGGTCATCGGCTACTTCCTCCAGGACGGCCGGCTGGCGAAGAAGGAGGGCAACCTGATCCACACGCCCTACCTGCCGGACTCCTCGCACTTCTTCGAGATCCCGACGACGCCCAAGCCGATCTACGGCTTCGTGGTGATCGCCGCGATCGCGGGCCTGGCCTACTGGTTCCTGCTGGGCCGCACCCGCTTCGGCTTCGACCTGCGCACCGTCGGCCAGTCCGAGTCGGCCGCCCAGGCCAGCGGCGTCAGCGTCAAGCGCATGATCATCACCTCGATGGTGCTCTCGGGCGCCGTCGCCGGCCTCGTCGGCATGCCGACCCTGCTCGGCGTCTCGTACAACTACGGCACCGACTTCCCCACCGGCATCGGCTTCACCGGCATCGCCATCGCGCTGCTCGGCCGCAACCACCCCATCGGCATGGCGCTCGGCGCCCTGCTCTGGGGCTTCCTGGAGCGCACCGGCACCCAGCTCGAATTCGAGGGCTACGCCCAGGAGATCGTCGGCGTGATCCAGGGCGTCATCGTCCTCTGCGTCGTCATCGCCTACGAGATCGTCCGGCGCTACGGCCTCAAGACCCAGCAGCGCAAGGTCGGCGAGGAGCTCGCCGCCCAGGCGCGCAAGAGCGACAAGGCGGAGGCAGCCGCATGAGTACGACCTTCACCTCCGGCCTCGCCGAACGGCTCACCGGCAAGAACAAGGGCGACGGCGGCCGGAAGCTGACCTACCCCATGGTCATGCTGATCATCGCGGGCGGACTGATCCTCCTCTCCGCGCTGCGCGCCCTCACCGACGCCAACGACCTGACCAGCTCGGGCCAGTTCAGCTCCGCCCTCGCGGCGGCCGTGCCGATCGGCCTCGCCGGCCTCGGCGGTCTGTGGGCCGAGCGCGCGGGCGTGGTCAACATCGGCCTCGAAGGCATGATGATGCTCGGCGCGTTCTCCGCCGGCTGGATGGGCTGGCAGCACGGCCCCTGGCTGGCGGCCGTCGCCGGCATCCTCGGCGGCGCGCTCGGCGGCCTCATCCACGCGGTCGCCACCGTCACCTTCGGCGTGGACCACATCATCTCCGGTGTGGCCATGAACATCCTGGCCCTGGGCATCACCCAGTACTTCGCCAAGCTCTGGTTCGGCGCCGAGGGCAGCGCGGCCCAGCAGGCGGGCGGCAACGACAAGCAGTCGCCCGTCATGGACAACATGCCGGACTTCTCCATCCCCGGTCTGTCCGGCTGGCTGCAGACCGTCGAGAAGCACCACTGGTTCCTGGTCTCCGACCTGGCCGGCATCCTGCGCGGCCTCGTCACCGACGTCTCCTGGCTGACGATCGTCGCCGCGCTGCTCTTCGCCGGCACGTTCTTCGTGCTGTGGCGCTCGGCCTTCGGCCTGCGCCTGCGCTCCTGCGGCGAGAGCCCGGTGGCCGCCGAGTCCCTCGGCGTGAACGTCTACACGTACAAGTACGCGGCCGTCGTCGTCTCCGGCGCCATGGCCGGCCTCGGCGGCGCGTTCCTTGCCATCGGCACGCACATGTACTCCGACGGCCAGACCGGCGGCCGCGGCTACATCGGTCTCGCCACGATGATCTCCGGCAACTGGCGGCCGGGCGGCGTGGCCATGAGCGCCGGCCTGTTCGGCTTCATGGACAGCCTCCAGCTGCGCTCCGGCGGTCCGACCGTCCACGCGCTGCTGCTGCTGATCGCGGTGCTGCTCGTCGGCTTCGCGGCCTGGCGCTTCAAGAGCGGCAAGGTGAAGCCGGCGATCGGGTCGGCCGTGGTGGCCGTGCTGCTGTTCGTCTGGTTCGCGCTGACGAAGACGGTGCCGCTGGAGTTCGTGGACGCCACGCCGTACGTGGTCACGCTGCTGGTGCTGTCCCTGTTCGCCACCCGGCTCCGGATGCCGAAGGCGAACGGCAAGCCCTACCGGAAGGGTCAAGGAAAGTGACGACCTCCCCCGAACTCTGGGAGGAGCTGCGCGCGCAGGCCCGGGACGCCATGTCCCGGGCCTACGCCCCGTACTCCGACTTCCCCGTCGGTGCCGCGGCCATCGTCGACGACGGCCGCGTGGTCACCGGCTGCAATGTGGAGAACGCCGCGTACGGCGTCGCCCTGTGCGCCGAGTGCGGTCTGATCTCCGCCCTCTTCTCCTCCGGCGGCGGCCGGCTCACCGCCTTCACCTGCTGCGACCGGCACGGCAACGTCCTGATGCCGTGCGGCCGCTGCCGCCAGCTCCTCTGGGAGCACGGCGGCCCGGAGCTGGAGGTCGACACGGCCTCCGGTATCCGCCCGCTGGCGGAGCTGCTGCCGGATGCGTTTGGGCCCGCTGACCTGAATCGTTAAAGATGTCCTCAAGCGCCGGACAGGCCGATGCGTCGGCTTGTCCGGGTCACTTTCCGACCCCGGGAAGATCTGAGGACGCACGAACTTAAGGAAAATGTGCTGATGGACGCCATTTCCGTCATCCGCGCCAAGCGCGACCGCGGCCGTCTGACCGACGAGCAGATCGACTGGATGATCGACGCCTACACCAAGGGCGTCGTCGCCGACGAGCAGATGTCCGCCCTCGCGATGGCGATCCTGCTGAACGGCATGGACCGCGCGGAGATCGCCCGCTGGACGGCGGCGATGATCAAGTCCGGCGAGCGCATGGACTTCTCGTCCCTGCCCGTCCCGACCGCGGACAAGCACTCCACCGGTGGCGTCGGCGACAAGATCACCCTGCCGCTGGCCCCCCTGGTCGCCGCCTGCGGCGCGGCCGTCCCGCAGCTCTCCGGCCGCGGCCTCGGCCACACCGGTGGCACGCTCGACAAGCTGGAGTCCATCCCCGGCTGGCGCGCGCTGCTCTCGAACGACGAGATGATGCAGGTCCTGCGCGACGTCGGCTCGGTCATCTGCGCGGCGGGCGACGGCCTGGCCCCGGCCGACAAGAAGCTCTACGCCCTGCGCGACGTCACCGGCACCGTCGAGGCGATCCCCCTGATCGCCTCCTCCATCATGTCCAAGAAGATCGCCGAGGGCACCGGCTCGCTGGTCCTGGACGTCAAGGTCGGCTCCGGCGCGTTCATGAAGAACATCGAGGACGCGCGCGAGCTCGCCTCGACGATGGTCGGCCTCGGCACCGACCACGGCGTCAAGACCGTCGCCCTGCTCACGGACATGTCCACCCCGCTCGAGGCCTCACCGCCAGGCCGAACGCGCTGGCTGAGCGTCCGCCGAGTCGGATCGAGGTCTCGCCGCGGCGGCACCCCGCGCCCGCGCGAGGGAACCGATCGTCGAGCTTGCACGCTGGCCCTGCCCGCGAGGATGCTGCACGGCAAGCGCCCTGGCCTGAACCCGCATCGCCGACCCGGCACCAAGGTCACCTCGCGACGTGCTGCGGCGATGCGACCACTGCGCGCGCCGACGATCATGATCGCCGCGCAGGCGGCTGACCCGGTGACGCGGACGCTCCCGGTCGCGAAGGAGCGCAGCACGTCACTCACGGCCTCCTCGTCCGGCTCCGTCCTCCAACCAGCTACGACACGCGTACGCCGTCACGGGCGTCTCGCACCCTCCTGGCTGACCTGTGGGCGCGACCTCAGCGCCCAGCGTCCGCTCTGAGCGCCAAGGAGGACGCCCGCTGCAGGCTTCTGGCGCGCGGCATCGAGCCTATGCCACGCGAAGCCTACCGGGCGACTCTTCGCGTCGTGGGCGGCCCAGCCTCTGATGACCTCCACACGGACAACGCGCGGAGAAGTTCGACTACGCCCTCGCGGCCCTGGAGGGCGCGTCGAAAGCGCCGCGCTGGGACGTACTTCATACGCCGACCGCGATCGTGAGCTGGACCGCGTAGTCGCGTAAGCGTTGCTCCTCGAGCGGGCCCGCGGCTGGCGCATAAGCCACCGCCCGCCGCACGCTTTTCTAGGGCTTTCAGCGACGGCCCCGCCCGCTCGTACGCCATTGAGCAAGGCCCCGTGTCACACCGGCGACTTCGGCCCCACGCTCGCGATGCGTGGAACTCGCTGGACGCCTCGCGGGTACCGGTGATGCCCGGGGTGGTGCCCCCAGGTCTTGGGTGGGTAACTCGAACCCGTCCGGTGGGTCCACTGCGAGCGATGCGAAGTAATCGCCGCTCTTCCGGGGCCAGTTGTCGGTGGAGCAGGTCACGTTGTAGTGGTCATGCGCCGATGGTGGCAGTGGAGGTCTGACAACCGGCCGCGGCGCGGGCCGGAAGGGCTTCCCGGACGAGTGCCGGGTGGCGCCAGTTGCGCCGCCGCACCGCCCACCTCTCACCTGCGTTTCCTCATTCGGGTGAAGGGGTTCAGTGGACCGGCACCGGTCCGGTTCGCCATGCTGGGATCGGTGACGTTCCGACCGAAGGAGACCGCCGTGAGCGCACTCGCTGGCTGACCGCCCGCAGGGTTACAGCCACGAGTGGGAGGAGCTCGTCCGCATCTGGGAGGAGACGGGACAGCGCCCGAGGGCTGCAAGGTGGAGATCATTGAGGGGATCGTCACCGGTGTCACACCAGCGCCTTCCATCGACCACAACGACATCGCGGGACATCGTCCAGCGCCGTCTGTACACCGTGATTCCCGAGAACTGGGGCATTGTACCAAACGCTGGTGCCTGCAGTGCCGTCGCGGGGGCGGACTTGTGTTCATCCCGGAATCTTGCGATCGTGCCGAAGGCCGTGCTGAGGGCCGAGTCCAGCCAATTCGTCGCCGCTTCCGGGGCCGAGCTCATCGTTGAGATCACCTCGAAGACCAATGCCAATCACGACCGCATCAAGAAGGCCGCCGGCTATGCACGGGCCCAAGTCCCGCTCTACTGCTCATCGACGATGGGCTCCTGGCGGCCCGAACCGTAACGCTTTACGGGGAGCCCAAGGACGATGTCTACCGAGTGCTGCAAGCGGGCAAGTTCGGCGACGATATCGACCTGCCCACGCCGTTTCGAGCTGACGATCTCGCACCGAACGAGTTCCCGGTGGACTGACGGCGAAGGGGCCGGCCCCACCAGAACAGGTGGTGGGGACCGGCCCCCTCCGGGTCCGTAAGGGCGCGCGGGCGCTACACCCGCACCGCCGTCGCCGAACGCCGCTCCACGAGCGCCTTTCCGCGTTCGCGTACAGCGTGATCGCCACGGGCCTCGGGCCACCATCGCGAGCCAGGCCCAGGACGGACCGTCCGTCCCAGCCCCCCGCCTGGAGGCCACCGCACCCACCGTGCCGCCCACCGACGACCCCAGGTAGTACGCCGTCTGGTAGAGCGCCGAGGCCTGGGCCGCGGCCCGTCGTCGCCGTCCGGCTCACGGACGACGAGGCGACCGCGTGCCCCGCGAAGAAGCCTCCCGTGATGAGCACGAGGCCGAGGAGCACCGCCGCCAGCGAGGAGGTCAGCGTCAGCAGCAGACCGGCCGTCGTCGCTGTGCCCATCGCCAGGTACAGCGCCCGCGCCGGCCGAGGGCGGCCGACCAGTTTGCCGGCCGCGGCGGACGAGGCCGTGCCGACCAGGTAGACGAGGAAGATCGAGCCGACGAGGGCCGGGCGCAGCGGAGAACGGCGCCTGCCGCCAGGCGGTAGCCGATGACCGTGTAGACCGCGCCCGAAGACGGTCATGAAGAGCGCGCCGATCAGGTACAGGCGCACCAGCAGCGGGTCGGACAGATGCCGTCCGACCGTGACGGGCCAGGGCCCGCGGGGAGACCGAACCGGGCGTGAAGTGCCGCGCCTTGGGTATCAGCAGCCGGAAAGACCAGCGGCGCAGACCACCGCCAGGACGCCGACCGCCGCCAGGCCACGCGCGCCAGCCCCACGCCTGGGCCCGTCCAGCCCGCGAGGACTCCGGCCGGACATGCCGCCGATCGCGTTGCCGGGCCACGAACAGACCGACCGCGCGCCCACCAGGGCCCTGGGCCGGACCTCCTCCGCCAGGTAGGCCATCGCCGAGGCGGCGGAGCGCCCGCCAGCGCGGCGCCCTGCAGCGCGCGCAGCCCCACCAGCCAGCCGAGGTCCGGGGCGAAGGGCACCAGCAGCCCGACGAACGCGGCCACGCACAGCGCCGCCGTCATCATCGCCCGCCGTCCGTACCGCTCGGACAGGGCGCTCAGCGGGACGACCGCGAGCGCCAGCCCGCCGGTCGCCGCGGGAAACGGTCCAGCTGGCCTGATCGGCCGTCACCCCGAGCCCGTCAGGACGAGGGGCGGGCAGCAGGGCCTGCGTGGAGTAGAGGAGGGCGAACGTGGCGACGCGCCCGCGGCGAAGAGCGCGAAGCTCATCCGGCGGTAGCCGGGGCCCGCCCGGCACCATCCGGGAATCGGCGGCGGAGGGAAGTGGGGGACGGCGAGGGGGAGGCATCCGCGCGTGCGCGACGACGACGGATGCCCCGGTATATCGGCAGGAGGCATGACCAGCACCGTAGGCACGCCGCAATAAATGCGTCCAATGCATGGGAACGGCCATAATCCATTCCGTGATGCAGTGAACGCAGGGTCAGAACGGCCTCTGTCACCAGTTGGCAACAGAAAAGACATCCCTAGTACTGGCGAATTCTTGACGGCCGACATGGGCCCGGACTCCTGGGGCGGCCACGCTCACCTCGCCGCGCCTCGCGCAGTTCGCGGGTCAGTGGCGCGGCACGAAGCACGTCACCGCGCCGCGCGCCAGCTGGAGATGCCCCAGCCGACGCTCAGCCGCTCGATGGCCCGCCTCGGAACGAGGACAGTGGGCCGTGCGCGCTGTGTTCGCCCGCACGGCCGGACGCTCTCGCTCACCGCCGCGGGCCGCACCTTCCTCGCCGCCGTGGAACGCGCCCTCGCCGACGTGGACCGCGCCGCCGAGCTCCGTACGCGCCGACGCGGACCCCGCCGTCGGCAAGATCGCTTCGGGCTTCCTGCACACGATGGCTCGGAGACCGTACCCGAGCTCATCCGCGCCTTCCGCGCCTGACCACGCCCCGCGTCCCGCTTCACAACGTCGTGCAGCCAACTACGGCGAGGGACCCATGATCGGAGCGGCCTCCGCGACGGCGACCTAGACCTCTTGCCTCACCTCGCCCGTCCCGGACGCGCCCCGACCTGGTTGCGCCCGCCTCGGCCTCGACGAGCAGAACAGGCTGCGGGGTCTCGGTCGTGCCCGACGACCACTAGCTGCGCAGCTCGCCGTATCCCGCGGCGCGCATCCGCGCCTCGCCGGAGGCCTCTCGGGCCGAGCTCTTACGTCACCCTCGAACCCGGCTACGGGCTGCGCGCCGGATCACCGACGGCTGCTCTGCGCCGCGAGGCCGGGTTCCAAGCCCGAAGGATCGCCTTCCGAGGGCGAGGACCCCGAGACGCTGCGCGGCCTGGTGGCCGCCGGGCTCGGCGTCGGCCCTGCTGCCGCCGCCCGCCGGCCGCGCCCGGCGTGGTGGAGCTCGCCGTCCACCGCGCCGCGCGCCGTCCGCGAGATCGGCGTCGCCTGGCTGACGGCCACCCGGACACCCCGCCGGTCGCCGCCTTCAACGCTTCCTGCTCTCGCGCCGCGGGCCAACTGCCTGCTCCACCGCTGAGCCGTGCCTCAG